>DATLHN010000681.1:0-8087 GCA_035539875.1 Armatimonadaceae bacterium | reverse complement strand
GTCGGTGGCGGACATCGACTGGGAGGGGGTGCGCGGCGACGAGCCGTGCCACCCGTCGCCGGACGCGTGGGAGGATCAGTCGCTGTATTTCCTGATCGTGGACCGGTTCAGCGACGGTAACGAGCGCGGCTTCCGGGACCTGAACGGCGACGTCGTCGAGGGCGGCGGGACGCCGCCGCTGCGGCGCGGCAAGGATGAAGACGCGGCGGTGGAGTCGCCCGAGGAGGCGCGGCGCTGGCGGCGGGCCGGGGCGACCTGGTGCGGCGGGAACCTGCGCGGCCTGACGACCAAGCTCGGCTACCTCAAGAGGCTCGGGGTCACCGCGCTCTGGGTCAGCCCGCTCCTCAAGCAGGCCCCGTGGTCGCCCGACGACTACCACGGCTACGGCACCCAGAACTTCCTGGAGGTGGACCCGCACTTCGGCACCAACGACGACCTGAAGGCGCTGACGGCCACCGCCCACTCGCTCGGGATGTACGTCGTCCTCGACATCATCCTGAACCACACGGCGGACGTCTTCGCCTACGAAGGGCACGAGGAGGTGAACCACCTGCCTCCGCCCTACCGGGCCGCACCCGAGCCTCCCTACCCGGTCGCCGGGTTCCGCGACGCGAGCGGGAAGCCGACGCTCCCGTTCGGCGCGCTCGGCGGCGGCGGGGACGGCGAAGCGGACACGGACGCGGGGGTGTGGCCCCGCGAACTCCAGGACCCGGGCTGCTTCTCGCGCCGGGGCCGCATCGAGGACTGGGAGAGTTACCCGGACTACGAGGAGGGCGACTTCTTCACGCTCAAGGACCTCTACCTCGGCTGCTGCGGCGAGGACGCCGAAGAGTTCCACCCGTCGCCCGCGCTGCGCGCCCTGACCGAAGTCTACAAGTACTGGATCTCCTATGCCGACCTGGACGGATTCCGCATCGACACGGTCAAGCACATGCCGCTCGGCGCGGTCGCCTGGTTCGCCCGCGAGATACACGGGTTCGCGGAGTCGATCGGCAAGCGCAACTTCCTGCTCGTCGGCGAGATCGTGGGCGACCGGGCGCGCGCGGCCGGGACGCTCATCCAGACGGGTCTGAACGCCGCGCTCGGCACGGGCGAGCTGGCCGAGAAGATACGCGACGTCGCCGCGTTCGGCGCGGCCCCGGCGTCGGAGTACTTCGACGTCTTCGCCAACTCCCGCCGCGAGGGCGAGGCGGACCCGGACCCGGTCTGGTGGCGCGACCGCGTGGTCACGTTCTTCGACGACCACGACCAGGTCGGGCAGGACCCGAAGGGGCGGCTGGCGTCCGCGTTCGGCGGCGACCGCGTGCGCGCGGACCGCGCCGTGCTGCGCGCCGCCGCGTTCCAGGCGACGACCCTCGGGATTCCCTGCCTCTACTACGGCTCCGAGCAGGCGCTCGACGGCCACGCGCCCGCGCCGGGGGACGAGCCGGTGCCGAAGGGCGCGCCGAGCCCCGACGACCAGACGATCCGCGAGTGCCTGTTCGGGGGTCCCTTCGGGCCGTTCCGCACGACGAACCGGCACGCCTTCGACGAGGACGGCTGGCTCTACCGGCAGATCGCGCGTCTGCTCACGCTGCGCCGGGAAAACACCGCGCTGCGGCGGGGCCGCCAGTACCTCCGGCCCGTCTCGGCGGACGGCGGCGAGAGCTTCTTCACGCCCGGGCCGGGCGAAGGCGGCGAGCCGTACCGCGGCGTGGTCGCCTGGTCGCGCCTGCTGGACGTGGACGAGTTGGTCTGCGCGTTGAGCACGGACGACGAAGCCGCGCGCGAGGTGCTGGTGACCGCGGACGACGCCCGGCACGGCGAGGGAAGCGCCCCGCTCGTGTGCCTCTACTCCACCGACCCGGGGCAGGTCGGGCAGGAGGTCTCGCCGGTGCGGACGGCGGAAGGCTGGGCGGTCCCGGTGACCGTGCCGCAGGGCGGTTTCGTGCTCTACCGGTAAAGTCCCTCGCGCCGTGGCGTTCACGCCACGGCGCGAGGGACCCGGGTCACGTCTCTACGGGCCGCCGCGCTGCTCCTCCCACTGCTCCTCCTGCCGCCGCTCCTCGGCGCAGAGCGCGAGCGTGGCGTCGGTATACGCGGTGCGCGCTTTCAGCATCGCCGACCAGAACTCCCGGTTCGATCGCACGCAGCGGGGGTCGTCGAACAGGCGGCGCCAGCGGGCCTGCGCCTCGGAGCGCTCCCGGCAGAGTGTCGCCAGCCTTTCCGTCGCGGCGTCTTCGGACGCCCCGCGGAGGCGGGCGGAGACGCCGCGCCGCAGGGCGGTGCCGAAAGCCTGCTCGCTCGCCCACACGGACGCGCAGAACGACGAGAGCGAGGAGAGGGCGGCGAGGCGCGCGGAGCGACTGCTCGCGCGCCCCCCCTCGGCGGCGGCCCCGTCGTCCGGCGTGTCCCAGTCCCAGGCGGAGGTGGTCCGGTCGTTCATACTGCGTTATAACAGGTGCTCGGTCGCGGAGTAAGGCGGGACTACCGCCTGCCCGCTGTCGGATTATGGCAGGACCTTGTGGGGAAAAGCCCGCCCGCCTATTACTCCCGATCAGCGCCCCCGGAACGAGAGGCAGAAGTCCACGAGCGAGGCGAGGGGTGCGGTGCCGAGGCCGAGGACCGTGTCCGCCGCGCCGTAGTAGATCTTCGCCTCGCCGTCCGGCTCGGGGACGAGCGCCGTGGGAAAGAGGACGTTGTTGCGGAAGCCGCCGTTCACCTCGTAGGCCGCGCCGGGCACCATGAGCGGCTCCTTCGACGCCGCGATCACCTTGCGCGGGTCGTCCAGGTCCAGCAGCATCGCGCCGACCGTGTAGCGGCTCTGCCACTCGTCCTCCCAGCCGTTCTTGCCCCGGTCCTCGTCCACGTCCACCGCGTGGAACAGCACCAGCCAGCCCTGGTCTGTGCGGACCGGCGGGCTGCCCGCCCCGATGCGCTCGTTGCAGTACGGGACGTCCTCGACGCACAGCAGCGGCTGCGACCGGCCCCAGTAGACCAGGTCGTGCGACTCGCTGATCCAGATGTCGAAAAGCTTCTGACTGTCGCGACTGTCGATCGGGAACGGACGGTCGAGGCGGTAGTACTTGCCGCCGATCTTCTCCGGGAAGAGGACGCCGTCCCGGTTGTCGGGCAGGGACCGGTCCAATAGGTCGAAGCTCCGGAAGTCCTCGGTCGCGGCGATGGTCGCCCGGTAGCCGTGGCCTGTGTACTGGCAGTAGCTTATGTAGTAGCGCCCGCCCATGCGTATCAGGCGCGGGTCGATGCTGCCGAGGATGTCCGGGTCGTCGTCCGGCTTGAGCCACCGCGGCTCGACGCGCCACGTCAGGCCGTCGTCGCTGTAGGCCAGGCCGAGGTTGAATTCGGGAGCCTTCTTCTTCTCCGGGTCCCATCCGGAGTCGTTGCGGAAGACCATCACGTACTGACCGTCCGCCGTCGCGTGCCGCACCACGCCCGCGTTGTAGGCCAGTTTAGACGGGAACGGCATCCCCTCGGGCGTGAGGACCGGGCTTTGCGGGTGCCGGGACACGACGCCCGGGTCGCGGAGCGGTCCGACCTTGTGTTCGCGTGCGTACTTACCCATCTCTCTCCCCGTCAATAACGCTCAAATACGGGCCGGGGCGCGGTGCTGAAGCAGCACCGCGCCCCGGCAGCGCGGCGGTGTCCCCTACTCCTCCCAGCGCAGGAGCAGCTGCTCGCTCGCGGGGATCGTGAACTCGCAGTGCCCCTCCTCGGTCACCTGGCCGCGAAGCTCGCGGTTCGGCCGGCCGGTCTGGTCCTCCCGGGACAGGCTGACCGACGGCAGCGACCTGCGGCCGAGCGGGATGATGCGCGCCTTGCAGGCGTAGCCGCGCGCCCCGCGCGCCTGGAGCGAGACCTGGCCCTTCTCCGTCAGCTCCAGCGCGGCCATCGGGTACTCGCAGAAGAACAGGAACGGCGCGCCCTCGATGCGGTGGAAGGCGCGGCTGGCGAACGTGAACGCCGCGCCGCAGCCGTACAGCTCCTGCCCCACCTGCCCGGCGGGCTGACCGTCCGCGTACAGGTCCTCCAGCGGGAACGCGAGCGCGCGGTCGATGTGGCCGTTGCGGATGTCGTCCTTCGCCAGTGCGTCCACAGGCAGGTGTCCCGGGTAAAAGTACCAGGCGCGGGTGAGCGTGTACTTGTAGTATTCGGACGTCAGGAGGTGGACCGAGTCCGGCAGGTCGTCCTGGCCGAGCGACAGGTACTCCTCGAACGCCGCGAACGACTCGTAGCACTCGTAGACCGCCATGTACGGGCCGTCGTGCAGGCAGGTCGCCCCGAGGAAGGTGCGGTACCGCGCGGCGTTCTCCAGGCGCGACTCCCACAGGATGCAGTTGTGGAAGTAGCCCGCCAGGAAGACGAGGCTCTGGTCGCGGAAGAACGGGTCCTCCGTCAGCCGCCACAGCCGCACGCAGGCGTTGACGCCCCAGGCGGTGATGTTGGTCTGGTACGTCAGCTCGAACTCCATGTCTTTCATCGCCTGGATCGCGTTCTTCGCCTCGTCCAGGTAGCGCGGGTCCCGGGTCATGTCCCACGCTTCGAGCATGACGTAGGCGTAGAGCCCGCCGACGTCCGACTGACCCGGCTCGTCCTCCTTGCGCTCGTCCTTGATGATCTCGAAGTTCGTGATGTCGTACTGCACCGGCCAGACATACTTGAAGTGCCGCGCGGCTTTGATGGCGAACTCCAGCGAGTTGAAGAACAGTTCGCGCGCCTTGCCGTCCCCGTCCTTCGCCAGCCGCCCGAGGTTGGCGAGCGGGTGGTACAGGTACCAGGAGTCCACCTCGTTGGCGTTCTTGTCGTCGCCGACGTTGGGCAGGTAGCGGCGCACCGCCTTCAGCTCGGGGTCGTAGAAGCGCCCCATCCCGGACAGGAGCTCCTGTGACAGTTCCCCGGCCCGGCCCGCCTCGCCGCCGTCGAACGACCTCCACCGCCCGTACTCGCGCATGGGGACCGACACCGCGAGCTGCACCATGCTGTCCGGGTATTCCGAGTCGGTGTAGGGGTGGACGTACCGCTTGCCGTAGTGGGCGATCGTCGCCTTGGGCGACGCGTCCAGGTCCTTCGCCGTCTTCTCGGCGAGCCGCGGCCAGTCGTGGAATTCGGTCTCGGGGCGGTTCAGGAACGGGTACACCCCGGCCAGCAGGTCCAGGAACAGGCGGGCCGACTCGCGCGGGTCCTCCGGCATCTGTTCGCTCCAGTGCAGCAGCGCGTCGGAGAGCACGACCTCCTTGCCCGCGGGCAGCGGCTTCTCGGGCGGCTCCTGCGCCCCCGGCTTGGTCGGCGGCTGGTAGCCCAGCTCCGGCCACTTCCCGCGCACGACGCCGTCCGGCTTCGTTTCCGTGGCGAGGAAGTAGTCGTTGAGCGAGGTCAGGTCCTGGAAGTAGAGCAGCGACCCGAAGCGCGGCTTCGCCATCGAGAGGTACAGCAGGCCCGCGTTGAGGCCGCGCTGCCCGGCGTGTATGCATCCCTCGGTGCCCGCCGGGTCGCCGTTCTCGTCGAACGGGTACAGGTCGCGCGGCAGGAACGGGATCAGCAGGTCGTCGGAGGGGGTGAGGTGCACGGTGCAGCGCACCAGCGACACCGCCGGGTCGGGCACCGACAGGCGGACGGTGAACGTCCCGATCGCCGTGTCGGCGACGAACAGCGGCGTGCCGTCTTTGGCCTGAGTCCGCTCGACCTTCAAGGGCATCCCGGGCGAGTGCGCGGTCCGCAGCGCGAAGCCGCCGCCGCCCTTCTTGCCCTTCCCGCCGCCGCGCCGCACGAGCAGCCACAACGTGTCCCGCCCGTGGCAGACCTCCAGCGTCGCGTCCCCGGCCTCCATCTTCTGGAGCACCTTCATGCCGCCGCCTGACATCTCGTCCCGCAGCGATATTGCCCCGGCCGTCAGGCCGGGTACCTCTTCTACCTTTCCGAGCATGATTTCACCTGTATTGCCTTCGACCGCGCTATCAAATGGGCTGCTTGTGGGGACGGATCTGGACCTGGACGATGTCGCAACGCTGCGGCTGGATCAGGGTGTACCGAACGCACTCGGCGATGTCCTCCGCCTTGAGCATCTCGCCCTGCTCCTCCTTCTCCGGCTGCTGCTCCTTCGGCACCTGATCCACCGTCATCTCGGTGCCGACCAGCCCCGGCTCGATCAGGGATATCTTGACCCCCTTCTCGTTGGCCTGCTTCCGCAGCGCCTCGGAGAACCCCTCGATGCCCGACTTGGTCGCGACGTAGACGTCGCTGCCCGCCTCGCGCACCGTGGCGCTCATCGAGCCGACGTTGACGATGTGCCCGCCGCCCTTCTCCGCCATGCGCCGGATCGCCTGCTTGCAGCACAGGAGGTAGCCGAGCAGATTGGTGTTGACGACCTCGCGTATCTCGTCCACCTCCATGTCCATGACGCTCTTGGCCGCGAGCGCGGCGTTGTTGACGAGGATGTCGACGCCGCCGAGCCGTCGGTCTGCCTCGGTAAAGACGCGCTCGACGTCCTCGGGCTTGCTCTGGTCGGCCGTGATGCCCTGGACGGAGCCGCCGTTTGCGACTGCGGCCTCGATGTCCTTCAGGGCGTCCTGCAGCTCCTGCTCGTGACGGCCGTAGATCAGCACGTTCGCGCCGTCGGCGGCGAGTCGCAGGGCCGTCGCCCGCCCGATGCCGGTCGTGCCCCCGGTCACGACGATCGACCTGCCCGCCAGTGTCTGCGGTTCGAATGCGTACGACATATTGTCTCCCGGTCGGAAAGTGTTGTTGTTCTTACTGGCAAGATGCCCGGAGCCGGTAGCCCGCAAACGGGAGGAATGTGGGGAAAAACCCGGTTCGCATAGGGAGAATCCGAGAGTACGCGGGCCGCGAACCCGGTATTTGGGACCACGGGCCGATCGCCCGTTTCCCGGCCCGCCCGAGGGGGTACCCAATCCCTGTCGCGCCGGGACAAAGGCGCGGAAGAAAGCGGCCAGGATTTGTCGTTACGAGAAGGCGCGGGAGCGTGGGACGTGCTGGTGGTAGGCGGAGGCCCGGCGGGGGTGACCGCGGCGCTGAGGGCGCGCGAGTGCGGCGCGGAGCGGGTGGCGCTGGTGGAGCGCGACCCGCGCCTCGGCGGGACCTGCACCAACGACGGCTGCGTGCCGACGCGCGTCTGGGCGAAGGCCGCGCGCTTCCTGCGCGACGCCGCCGACGCGGCCAACTACGGCGTCGCCACGGCCGGAGGCCCGCCGACGCTCGACTTCGCCGGGCTCCAGCGGCGCACGCGGGAGACCGTCCACGCCCTGCACGACCGCAAGCGCCTCGCCGAGCGGCTGTCGGAGGCGGGCGTGGACGTCCTCACAGGCCGCGGCTCGGCGCGGTTCGCGGACCCGAACACCGTGGTCCTCGGCGGGGGCGAGGACGGGGGCGCGAACGCCCGGCTGCGGGCCGAGCGCTTCGTGCTCTGCGCGGGCGGGAGCGCCCGCCGCCCTCCGTTTCCGGGGGCCGAGCTGACCCTCGGCCCGACCGACCTGTGGTCGCTCGCGTCGCTGCCGCGCCGGGTCGTGGTCGTCGGCGCGGCGGCGACCGGCTGCCAGATCGCGTCGGTGCTGAACGCGTTCGGCTCCGAGGTGACGCTGCTGGAGGTCGCGCCGCGCGTGCTCCCCCAGGAGGACGCCGCCGTCTCGGAGGCGATGGCGGACGCCCTCGCCCGCCACGGCGTCCGCGTCGAGGTGGGCGTCGAGGGCGGCGTCTCGTCGGTCACGCGCGCCGCGCCCGGCGAGCCGCTGGTCGTCCGCTGGGGCGAGGCCGCCTCTGAATCGGAGGCGGAGGCGGACGTGGTCGTGTGCGCGACCGGCTGGCCCGGCAACGTCGCCGCGCTCGGGCTGGAGGAGGCGGGCGTCTCCGCCACCGAGAACGGCGAATACGTCGCCGTGGACGACACGCTGCGCAGCGTCAGCGCGGCCCACGTCTGGGCGGCGGGCGACCTGACCGGCCGGATGATGCTGGTTCAGTGCGCCTACGACGACGCCCGGATCGCGGGCGAGAACGCCGCGCGGGGCGGCCGGTGTCTCGCCGACGACCCGGCGTCGCGCCTGGTGCCGCACGGCGGCTTCACCGACCCGGAGTACGGC
>DATLHN010000680.1:0-1715 GCA_035539875.1 Armatimonadaceae bacterium | reverse complement strand
CCCGGGAAGATCTCGTCGGTCAGGTCGTAGCCGACGTCGCCGGGGAGGTTCTTGATGTTACCGAGGCCGTTGGCGTCCTGGTTGACGTTGCTGCTGTTCTGGGTGGTCACCACCGAAAACCGCAGCTTGGTGTTCTCGTCGATGTTGATGCCCGTGGGACGGCCGCCCGCCGGGATCGCCACGCTCATCTGGGTCACGATGTCCTGGAACGAGATGCCGAAGCTGACGAAGTGGTCGGTGGACCCGTCCTGGTTGATGTCCGGGGTCGCGTTCGGGTCGAGCGACGTGACCGAGGCGAAGTTGAAGTTCAGCGCGGTTTCGGCGTACTGATAGCTCGTGGCGGAAAACGACGAGTTGTTCGGGCCGGTGTTCAGGCTGTTGCCCGGGTCCCAGAGGCGCAGGACGTTCGGGTTGCCGCTGTTGTCCACGCCCGCGAACAGGTCGATACGGCCGTCCGTGTTGGCGTCGATCCCGACCAGCAGCGACGACTTGAAGCCGGTCGGCTGGTTGTCCGCGCCCACCCGGATGCGGAAGTACAGCGTGCCGTCCGTGAGGCTGGCCGAGGTCCCCGGGTCGAAGAAGCCGTAGAACAGCGGGTTGTTGGCGTCCCCGACGAGGTCGCCCTCGTTCGCGCCGGTCTGCTGGTCGAGGTTGAAGTCCGTCAGGACCGAGCCGCCCGCCGTCAGCGCCGTCCACCCGATCGAGTTCGGGGCGGACACGATCTGCGCGTGCGCCGACCCGGTCGGCACGCCGACGGTCAGGGCGCACAGAAGCGCGACCGGCGGGATGCAGGATAGGACCGCGGCGTGCAGGCCCGTTTTCCGCCGGGGCGCGCGGACGCGACCGGGAACACTGATTCTTAGCGCCAAATTCAAATCCTTTTCGAATGATCTACCGTTCAGAATCGGCGCGCGCGGCCGGTTTCACGATAGATTTCTTCCGCTAAAATATGGAAATTTACCGGTCGGGCTTATAGCAGGAATCGTGCCGCGACGCGCGTATCGTTACGAGTGTGCGCCGACTGAGAAATGCAATTCCCGGACGCGACTACCGGCGGGCGCGCGGAACCCGTATCATAGGGGAACGCTATGAGCACGACAACCACCCTCGAAACGAGTGACGCCGCCGCCGCCGCGGACCGACGGGAGGAGTACCGGGCCGCGTCGCCCGCGCCCGCGAGCGGGCCGCCGCGCCCCGGCATGGTCTGGGTGCCGGGCGGCGACTTCCTGATGGGCTCCGACCGGCACTACCGGGAGGAGGGTCCCGCGCACCGGGTCGCCGTCGCCGGGTTCTGGATGGACGCGACCCCCGTTACCAACGAGGAGTTCGCCCGCTTCGTGCGCGCCACCGGCCACGTCACCTTCGCCGAGAAGGACCCGGACCCGGCCGACTACCCGGGCGCGCCTCCCGAGATGCTGAAAGCCGGGTCGCTCGTCTTCAAGGCCCCGCCCGGCCCGGTGGACCTCGCCGACTACCGGAACTGGTGGCACTTCGTCTTCGGGGCGACCTGGCGGACGCCGAAAGGTCCGAAGTCGCACCTGAAGGGCCGGGACAAGCACCCGGTCGTCCACGTCGCCTACGCGGACGCCGCGGCCTACGCCGCCTGGGCGGGCAAGTCGCTCCCCACCGAGGCCGAGTGGGAGTTCGCGGCGCGCGGCGGGCTGGAGAGGAAGAAGTATTACTGGGGCGACGAGTTCCGGCCCGGGGGGGAGTGG
>DATLHN010000679.1:0-2426 GCA_035539875.1 Armatimonadaceae bacterium | reverse complement strand
GTTCCCCGACTGCGTCCGGGTCGTGCGCCACGACGCGCCCTTCAACTACTCGGCGATCAACAACGCGGCGGCGCGGGAAGCGCGCGGCGACTACCTCGTGCTCCTGAACAACGACACCGAGGTCATCACCGGCGACTGGCTGGAGCAGATGCTATGCCACTGCGCCCGCCCCGGCGTCGGCGCGGTCGGCGCGACCCTGCTTTACCCGGACGACACCATCCAGCACGCGGGCGTCGTCCTCGGCCTCACGGGCCTCGCCGGGCACGCCTGGGCGGGCCTGCGCGACGCCGAAGTGCCGGGCGGCTGGCACCGGCATGCCCGCGACGTCACTGCCGTCACCGCGGCCTGCCTCATGACCCCGCGCGCCGTCTGGGACGCGCTCGGCGGCCTCGACGAGCGCTTCGTGGTCTGCGGTAACGACGTGGACTACTGCCTGCGCTGCGCGCGCCGCGCCGGGCTGCGCGTGCTGCACGCCCCCGCCGCGCGCCTGTACCACTACGAGACGCAGTCCCGCGACGCCGCGAAGGTGCTTCCCCAAGACCTGGACATGTCCGCCCTCTCCTACGGCCCCCTCCTGGGCCGCACCGACCGGTATTTCAGCCCGAACCTGACCGTGGCGACCACCCGCGCGACCCTGCGCCTACCGGGCGAGCCCGGCGAGCCGGAGCCGCCGCGCCCCTCCGGAGTCGTCCCCGCGCCGCTGCACCCGTCCCACGTCGCCTGTCCGGACGCAGTCAGGGAGGCATCGGCGGTCTCGTGAGCAGCAGCTCTTCGCGCGGACTCCTGTACCGCCTCAGCCGGGGCCTGCACGCCTCGCCCGCCGGGCGCACGCTCAAGCGCGGCGCGCGGGCGCTCTTCCCCGCGCTCTACTACCGCCTCTACGAGCAGACCGGGGCGGGCAACGCCCCCTCCGTCCCGCCATCCGCAGCCGAGGGCACGACGCCGCCCGCGCCCGAGCGGTGGACCGAGCGGCTGTCCGACGCCGAACGGGACGACCTGTTCGTCGTGCGCACCTTCGACGCGACGCCCGAAGTGATCCGCGCCAACGCCGCCCGCAACGAAGCGTTCCTCAGAAGCGGCGCACCCGTCCGCTCGGTCAACTGGTTCATCCCCGCGCCCGAGCACGCGATGTTCGCGGGGGTTCGCACCATCCTGCGCTTCGCGGAACGACTCCAGACCGCACACGGCGTCGAGAACCGCATCGTGATCTACAACCTGCCGCACATCTCCCCGGAGAAGGTGCGCGGCATCGAAGAGGCCGTCCCGTCCCTCAAGGGCCGCGTGCTCGTCTACTCCGGCGAGCGTCCCCTGGACGACGAGATTCCGGCGGCGGACGCCGCGGTGGCGACCCTCTGGACCTCCGCGTACTACGTCGCGCCGCTCCGAAGCCCGCGCGCCACGTTCTACTTCGTGCAGGACTACGAGCCGCTCTTCTATGCGGGCGGCTCGACGTCCGGCGTCTGCGAGGCGACCTACCGCATGGGTTTCGTGCGCATCGCGAACACGCCCGGCCTGCTGGAACACGTCGTCCACTCCCACGGCGGCGGCGGCACGTCGTTCGTCCCCGCCATCGACCGGGCCGTCTACTACCGACCCGACCCGGCGACCGACCCGCGCTTCGCCGCCGACGGCCGGCAGCGTCCCGTCCGCATCTTCTTCTACGCCCGCCCGAAGGAGTCGCGCAACGGCTTCCTGCTCGGGCTGGAAGCGCTGCGGCACGTGAAGGCGAAGTACGGCGACCGCGTCGACATCGTCACCGCGGGCGGCGCCTGGGACGAGCGCGACTACGGGGTAGAGAACGTCCTGAAGAACCTGGGCCGCCTCGCCTCCCTCGAAGAGGTAGCGGATTTGTACCGCTCCTGCGACGTCGGACTCGTCTTCATGTTCTCCAAGCACCCGTCGTACCAGCCGTTCGAGTTCATGGCCTGCGGTTGCTGCGTGGTGACGAACACGAACGACGCCACCACCTGGCTCCTGCGCGACGGCGAGAACGCGGTCGTGACGGACACCCCGGTCTCCTCGGTCGCCGCGTCCATCGGCCGCCTGGTGGAAGACCCCGGACTGCGCCGCCGCCTCGCCGACAGTGCGTACCATTCCCTGCCGACCGCCGCGTGGGACGACATCATCGACGACACCCTTCGACGGGCCGGACTGCTGCCCGCCGCCCGCGCCGACGCGGTTCCCCCTTCCGAACGCACCATCCCCCACGATGAACCTGCTGCTCGTCCTGCATAACTGGGTCGGCTACGCCCCCCACGGCGGAACCGAGCTCCACGTCCGCGACATCGCGCGCCTTCTCTCGGCGCGCGGGGCGGCGGGCGCGCCCCCGGGCGAACCCCTGCGCGTGTGGGCGCTCTACCCAGAGGTGCGCGAGGCCACGCCGCAGACCGACTTCCTCCTGCGCGACATCGCGACCGACCAGGAGG
>DATLHN010000678.1:0-7410 GCA_035539875.1 Armatimonadaceae bacterium | reverse complement strand
GGGGGCGTCCGCGTCGAACACTTCGCCGATGCCGCCGCCCGGCGAACGGGTGCCGGTGTTGCGCCCGTCCGCGGCAGCGCCTATGCCGGAGCCGTCCGGCGCGCTCCGGAGGGTGCCGCGGGCGACCGGCCCGCGCGGCGCGGTGCCGATGCCCTCGCCGCTCCGGAAGCCGACGCCCGCGCTACCGTCGCGCACGTTCCCCGCCCCGGCGACCGGCGCGCGGACGGTGTCGGGTAGGGGCGTGGGTTCGGGTGCGGGCAGGTCGAGGCGGGGCGTCGCCTCCGTCGGGACGGGCGTATTGCCCGCGCCGCCGCCCGCGCGCGGGGCCACCTTCGGAAGTTCCGCGCCGCCCCGGCCGCCCCCGCTGAAAAGGACGTCCTCGATCGGCTGGACCGCGCCCTTCGCGCCGCCGCTGCCGGTCAGGTCCTTCGACGGAGCCGGGGAACCGCCACCACCGCCGGTCTGGGGGAGTTCGGCGGCCTTTGGCCCGACGGGACCCGGTCGGCCCTCCGTCGCGCCGGTGCCGTCGCGCTTCGCGTCGCGGGCGTTGCTGCGAAGGTTCCCGGTCGCCGGACCTCGTTCGCGCGGCTTCACGCGTGCTGGTGCCGGGTCGGGCGCTGGCCTGACGGCGGCGGGAGGGGGTTTCGGCGCCTCGACCAGGGTTACCGCGACGGCGTCGCGGGGCGCGGCGGGCGGCGGAACGGCCATCGACCCGAACAGCGCGGCGAACAGAACGCCGAACAGGCAGTGCAGTAAGAGCGACGCGAGTCCGCAGACCGGCCAGTGGCCGCCCGCGGGCGAGCGCGGAATCGTTTTCGACGGCGTATACATCGGCAGAGTACCAATGCATATACGCTCTTAGATGCACAAATCGCGACAGGCTCGCGCGCGCGGGGGGTGCGCGCGCGGCTGCTACTTCCGCGGGCGGCGGACGCGCAGGACTTCCCCCACGCTCCAAGCCTGCCACGGGCAGCCGTCCGGCTGGTAGGGGGCGTCCGCGTCGAACACTTCGCCGATGCCGCCGAGCCCGTACTCGCGGATCTGGGCCTCGAGCGGTTCCAGCAGCGGGGCGACATCCGCGTCCGCGCCGTTCACCCTCCGGTACAGGTCCACGTACGCCCCGATCGGCCAGGCCCACGCCGTCCCCTGGTGGTAGGAGCTGTCGCGGTGGAGCACGTCCCCGCTGTAGCGGGGGCGGTAGTTCGGGTCAGAGGGCGAAAGGCTTCGCAGTCCGAACGGCGTCAACAGTTCCTGGGTCGCCGTGTCCAGCACGCCCTTAAGCTGCTCCGCGGTCAGTGGGGTGTGCGGCAGCGCGGCGGCGATGACCTGATTCGGGCGGATGGCGTAGTCGGGCGTCCCGTCACGGCCGATGACGTCGAAAAGGCCGCGCCCGTCGGGTCGGACGAACTTACTGAAGCAATCCTCGGCGCGGGCCGCGAGGTCGAGGTACTTCTTGCCGCCCTTCGCCCCTTTCATCTGCGCGACGGCGTGCAGGGCATGTATCCAGAGGGCGTTGACCTCGACCACCTTGCCCTCGCGCGAGCTGACGGTCCAGTCGCCGATGCGCGCGTCCATCCAGGTGAGGCTCACGCCCGCCTCACCCGAAGCGAGGAGGCCGTCCTCGGGGTCTACCCCGATGCCGTAACGCGTCCCGGCGATGTGCGCGTCGATGATCTGTTCCAGGACGGGCAGTATCTCCCTGACGAACCCGCGGTCGCCGGTCGATCGGACGTACGCTTCGCAGGCGTAGACGAACCAGAGGGCGGCGTCGACGGTGTTGTATTCGGGCTGCTCGTCGAAGTCGGGGAAGCGATTCGGGATCATGCCCTCGGAGACGAACCCGGCGAACGAATCCAGTATCTCCCGGGCGATCTGAGGCCGACCCGTGCTCAGACACAGGCCCGGCAGGGCGACGAACGTGTCCCGGCCCCAGTCTGTGAACCAGGGGAACCCGGCGATGATGGTCGTCCGCACCCGAGGCGCCTTCACCACGAACGCGTCGGCGCACAGCGCCAGCACGCGGCCTGCCTCGTCGGAATCTTCCACCTTCGCGGCGTCGAGGATTTTCTTCTGGTGCGCGAGGACCTCCGCCAGCGCCAGCGTCTCGTCCACCGGCTCGGACTCCTCGATCGTGCCGACCAGGGTGACGCTCTGTCCCACCCGGAGCGTCACCGTCGCCACCGCCGGGCAGTACAGGTCCTCCGTGTGGTCGAGGCCGCGCTCCGCCTCGCGGTCGTGGATTATCTGCTCATGCCACCAGCCCGCGGCGGTCCACTTCGCGCCGGAAGCGATCAGCCGCAGCCGTGGCGCGTCCGGGGTCGCCCGCAGAGACCACCCCGCCACCTCCGGCCCCTGCTCGATGGGGAAACCGGGCCAGGGGTGCATCTCGTCGTGGTAGCGCTTCCAACAGACGAGCGGGGTGAGGGTGAGGGTGGCGTTGGACGGCGCTTCCCGCAGCAGGTAGGTGACGTAGACCGTGTTCCGGCCGCGCGCGAGGAAGACGCGCTTGACCAGGACGGTGTCGCCGGGCATGCGGTAGGTCCACGTGGGCACCGGCAGCGGGTTGAATTCGGCGATATAGTGCCAGCCGTCCGGGAAGACGACGCCGTTGGGGTAGCGGTTGGCCGACAGGTCGAAGTGCGACTCGAGGACGGTGAGCGTCTCGTCCACCTTCGAGAAGAGGGCCATGCGCCCGAGCGCATTTCCGAGCGGGGCGATGAGGAGCGCGTGGTAACGGCGCGAGGCCGCGCCCGAAACGGTCCCTGACGCGAACCCGCCGATTCCGTTCACCGAGAGCCACTCCCGGCGCGCGGCGTTCTCGAAGGGTGTGAGTTCCGTCGCGGTCAATGGGCGCATCCTGGGAATCGAGCTCCTTTATCCGTGTCCCGCAAGTATAGCATCGGGCGTTGGCAGCGGTCAACAAGACCAGAGGAGCGTGCGCGCTGCGCGCGCGGCTCCTATGGGGAGTCTCTTCGCCGCAGTACGGCGACGAAGAACTCCGACCGGGGGCGGTAGCCGCGCGCCTCGGCGTCCCAGACATAGCGCGTCTCATATGTGCCGTCGGGGTGGCGGACCTGGTCGGCGACCGCGACGGGCGCGAAGTCCCGCCGGTAGGCGGCGATCCACTCGCGCAGGCGGCCGTCGGACCACGGCCCCGCCAGCCAGGACGCGTTGTTGGAGACGAGCACGAGGTAGCGCGGGCGCGCCGCTTCTACCTGCTGGATCATCTGCTCCTGCATGGCGCGGGCGTACCGCTGCGGCTCCATCAGCGGATACATGTAAACGTGCCCGGTCGCCGAGTCGCGTCCCGAATAGAAGAATACCTGCGGCTCCGACCCGAACACCGCGACGCGCTCGCCGGGCGCGGTGTTCTTGCGCAGGTATTCGGCGATCGGCAGCGACTCGGGGAACGGGTTCTGGAAGTAGGTGACCCGGCACGCGTCGTTCGGGGCGGCCGTGAAGAAGTACGCGCGGTGCGCGGCCAGCAGCGCGACGGCGGGGAGCGCGCCGAGTAAGCCCGCCGTCACCGCCGCCCCAGCGCCCCGGCGGGAGCGCGCGCGAAGACGCTCCGCGAGCCCAACTGCCAGCAGGCCGCAGGCGAGGGCTGCTCCCGGCAGAGCCTGGAGGAAGTAGTGGGGGCGGAAGTAGAGGCCGGGAACGACGGCGAGAGCGCCGAAGGCGAAGAGACCCCAGACGAAGCCGCGGGCCGGGCGGGCATCCGCCGACCAGAAGGGGGCCGTCAGTCCGAGCAGGGCCGCCAGCCAGATAAGGCGGTAGGGTAGGCTCCAGCGGGCCCACTCTTCTCCGAGGTACGCCGCGCCCGTACCCGGGGGCGTGAGCGCGGCGTATTCCTTCGCGTAGAGGAAGTTCCAGAAGTAAGCCAACTCCCAGACGCCGGACGCGTACAAATAGACGTAGAGGAGCGCGACGGGCAGAAGGACGCCCGCTGCGTAGGCGGCGAGGCGCGGGAGAACGGGCCGCCAGGGGAGAGACGTGGACTCCCCGCTGCCGCCGCGGTACGCCCGGGCCTGCCAGAGCACTAACACGCCGCCGAACGCCGCGAACGCCGCGCCGCTCTGCTTCATGGCGAACGCGAGGCCCAGAAGCAGGCCCGCCAGGAAATACCGACCCGGGCGGGTGGCGAGGCGGGGGGGCAGCAGAAGCAGTCCGCCGAGGCCGAAAGCGACGACGAAATGGGTGGCGTGACCCGCCATTCCCAGCGATTCCGGGCTCATGGCGGCGACCGCCCAGGCGGTCGCGGCGACGGCGGCGGCGAGTCCGCCCAGCAGGCGGCGCGCCAGGACGAACAACAGGACCGTGCTGACGAGGTGGGTAACCAGGAGTCCGATGCGGATACCGGTCAGGCTCTGGCCGAAGAGCGCCATGAGGAGCGCGTAGGCTGCGTAGATGCCCGGCAGTTTCATGGCGTACAGATGCACGAAGGGAGGAATGCCGCGCAGGAGCAACTGGCCCCCGTAGGCGAACTCGCCCTCGTCGCGCTCCAGCGGGAGGTGCAGCAGTCGCAGGCGCACGAAGCCGATCAGGAGGAGGGCCGCGCCGAGCGCGAGCCACGCGGCGCGGCCGGTCGAGAAGGGGGGCGTCGCGGCGGGAACCGCCGCCGCGCCGGGGGGCGTATCTGAAACCGAGTTCGCAGGGCTTTCCGCCTCGCCGGCCATGACTCCCGATTGTACGCCGTGCGTCGTCGCGCCGTCAACGCCGCCGGGCCGCTCGCCCGGCTGGTTGGCTTGACAGGGTCCCCCCGCAGGGCTATACTTTACCCGATGGCGGCGGGAACTCCCGCTGCCTTTTGTTCGGTCCATACGGTAGTGTTGCAATAATCTCTTCTCTCTCTGACGGGGCTGTCGCCGCGCCGGGATGCGGCGGCGAACCGGTCGCCAAGGGGGTACCCCGATCCATGGCCGACGCCATAGTCATCAAGAATCTCACCAAGCAGTACCCCGTACCGCTCAAAAACGAGGTCGTCAACGCGGTCGATAATCTCTCGCTGAACGTAGGCGAGGGGGAGATCTTCGGCTTCCTCGGCGCGAACGGCGCGGGCAAGACCACGACGATCAAGATCCTGCTCGGGCTCATCTTCCCGACTGCGGGAGAGGCGAGCGTGCTCGGCGCCCCGGCGGGCGATATCGCCGTGAAGCACAAGGTCGCCTACCTGCCGGAGTCGCCCTATTTCTACGAGCACATGACCGCGCCCGAGGTCATCACGTTCTACGCCCAGCTCTTCGGCATGCACCGCGAGGACGCGCGACGCAAGGCCGCGGAACTGGTCGATCTGGTGGGCCTGGGCGGCAAGTCCGACGTCAACAAGCGCATCCACGAGTTCTCCAAGGGCATGCGCCAGCGCGTCGGCATCGCGCAGTCGCTGATCAACGACCCGACGGTGCTGTTCTACGACGAGCCGACGTCCGGTCTGGACGCGATTGCGCGCCGCGACATCCGCGACCTGATGCTCCTGCTCAAGAGTCAGGGCAAGACCATGTTCCTCTCCTCCCACCAGTTGGAGGACGTCGAGGCGGTCTGCCACCGCGTTTCCATCATCCACAAGGGCAAGCTGCGCGTCCTCGGCACCGTCGAGGAGCTGCTGGCGGGCGAGCGCGTGGACATCGTGGCCACGGGGATCGACCGCACTACCGGGGACCGGATCGGGGCCCTGGTGCCCGGAGCGACCATCCGTACGGACGGGACGCGGACGCTCGTCAACATGGCGAGCGATCAGAACGCCGTCTGGGCGGTGACGGAGGCCATCCGCGCGGCCCACGGCAACCTCGTCGCCGTCTCGCCCAAGCGGCGCACGCTGGAAGACCTCTTCGTCGAGGTCGTGGGCGAGCGCATCATCATCGAGGACGACATCGCGACGACCGAGAAGGTCGCGGCTAACGCCGCCGGTGCGCCCGCGAACGGCGCCGCCGGGAACGGCCGGGTCGAGAAGTCGCCGGCCTCCGCCGCCGACGTGCCCGGCACTGCTTCCGCCGCGCCGTCCGCTTCGGCCTCGGACACCGCCGCGCCGTCTGCATCCACGCCGTCTGCGTCCGCGCCCGCGGCCGACGAAGCCGCCCGCACCAAGCCCTCTGTGAACAAGTACAAGGAGTTGCATCGTAAATGAGCACCGCGCTAGTCATCGCTCGCAATACGATCAGCGAGGCGCTCCGCCGCAAGATCCTGAACGCCTTCCTGATGGTCGGCGTCGCGACGATCGTCCTGACGTTCGCCTTCCAGGCGTTCCAGCCGCGCCAGGAGCTGACCCTGATCAAGGGCATGGGCCTGGGCATCATCTCGCTGGCGGGAATCCTGATCTCGGTCATCCTCTCGATCAACCTGATACCGAACGAGATCGAGCGGCGCACGATCTACACGATCCTCTCCAAGCCGGTCCGCCGCTACGAGTTCCTGCTGGGGAAGTGGGGCGGGGCGGTCGGAACCGTGTTCCTGAACATCGCCCTGATGTCGATCGTCTTCGTTATCGCGGTCGCCATCAAGCAGCAGATCGGCGGACAGGATGTAGACGCGTTCCAGCTTCTGAAGGGAGCGCTCATGACCTACATGCAGCTCTTCCTGCTCTGCTCACTGGCGATCTTCCTGTCGATCTTCACGACGCCGCTGGTGAACTTCTTCCTGACGCTCTCGCTGTTCGTCATCGGGAACCTGTCGTCGTTCACCCAGGACCTCGCCCGCAACAGCCAGAACGTTCTGGTGAAGTACTTCTTCACGGCAATCCACTACCTGGTTCCGAACTTCGGGAACTTCCAGTACTCCAACCCGCTGCTGAACCCGGGCGTCCAGGTCCAGAACGAGGCGCTGTTCCTGATCCAGAACGTCGTCTACGCCGTGGTCTACTCGGCGGTCTTGATAATCCTCGCGGTCCTGGCATTCGACCGCCGCGAAGTCTGAGACGGATGGCACGCGCGCACACCAACGCAAAGGTAAGGACATTGGTAAATGTTCTCTAAGTCACAGCGACAGGGCCTTCTGGGCGTCGTCGCGGCGCTGGTCGCGGGGGTCGTCCTCCTCCAGGCACGCATCGACCCGCTCCGGCGTCAGGACGCCATCGAGCCGAAGTCTGTCAGCAACGCGCTACAGGGCGTCACTACCGGCGGCCAGGGGAGTAACCAGGCGGCGCTGCCGTTCGAGTACCTGCTCGGGACGCTCACGGGCTTCCGGCAGGTCATCGCGGGGCTGCTCTGGGTCCGCACCGACTCGTTCTTCCACTCCGGTAACTACGACGCCGTCCTGCCGATGATCCGCCTGATCACCTGGCTGGACCCGAACTGGCTGGACGTCTACTCCACGGGCGCCTGGCATCTGATGTACAACTTCACGGACACGGACCAGCGCTCGGACCGGCGGTACCTGGAGCCGGGCCTCGCCCTGCTCGACGAGGGCATCGCCAACAAC
>DATLHN010000677.1:0-24386 GCA_035539875.1 Armatimonadaceae bacterium | reverse complement strand
CCGCTGGAGAAGCGCAGCCCCCACCAGTTCTCCCAATCGAAGAGCACGGCGACCCGCGCGGGCGTCCGCCCGCCCAGCGTCTGCGTGCCGAGCGCCTTCAGCTCCGCGCCCAGGGCGGACACCTCCCGGAAGACGCGGGAGTCCTCGGCCCGGTCGTGGTGCTCCACCAGCGCGCCGTGCAGCTTCTCGATGCCGCCCCGGCCACGCCGCCACTGGAAGTACATGACCGCGTCCGCGCCCTGCGCGACGGTCTGGAACGACTGGAGGCGCAGCGCCCCCGGGGGCTTCAGCCGGTTGTACGGCTGCCAGTTCTGCTGCGACGGGCTCTGCTCCATCAGGAGGAACGGCTGGCCCTCCTTGAGCCCGCGCATCAGCGCGTGGGTGAACGAAATGTTCGACGGCGGATCGTTCGGGCGCGGGTAGTTGTCCCAGGAGACGACGTCCAGTTCTTTTGCCCACTTGCGGTAGTTGAGCGGGAAGAACGACCCCATCAGGTTGGTGGTGATCGGCACGCCCGGCGTGACCTCCCGCAGGACGTCCGCCTCGGCCTTGTAGCACCCGAGCAGGGCGTCGGACTGGAAGCGGTGCCAGTCGAGCTTCAGCGCCTGAATGCTGCCCTCGCCGTTGCGGTACGGCGGCTCGACCTGCGACCAGTCGGAGTAGGTGTGGCCCCAGAACGACGTGTACCAGCGGGCGTTCAGCTCGTCCAGCGTGCCGTACTTCGCCTTGAGCCATTCGCGGAACGAGGCGGCGCAGTTCTCGCACCAGCAGTAGGTGCCGTACTCGTTGTTGACGTGCCACAGCAGCAGCGCGGGGTGGTCCTTGTAGCGTTCCGCGAGACGGCGCGCGAGCCCGGTGGAGAGGCGACGGTAGTTCTCGGAGCTGGGACAGAAGGCGTGCCGGTTGCCGTGGCGGCGGCGGACGCCCGTGTCGTCGGCCACGAGCACGTCGGGGTACTTCTGGTCGAGCCACGCGGGCTGCGAGGCGGTCGCGGTCGCGAGGCAGGCGTGCAGCCCGCCTGCGGCCAGCTTGTCGAGGATGGTATCCAGCCACTCGAAGGTGAACGTGTCCTCGTCCGGCTGGAGCGCGGCCCACCCGAAGACGGGCACGGTCGCGACGTTCACGCCGGCCACACCCATGAGGCGCACGTCCTCGTCCCAGACTTCGGCGGGCCACTGATCGGGGTTATAGTCGCCGCCGTACAGGATTCCCGGCAGGCGGATCTCGGTGTCGGAGTTGGAATCGCTCATGCGTATAGGGTTTGCGCGGCGAGCCGGGTCTATCCTCCTGCCCGGCGGACTCGGTTCCGGACAACCCCGTTGTCCCTATCAAGGAAAGAGGGGGGTCAGCCGCGCCCCTGGGTGAGGGTATTCGTCCCGGTGTCGGCCGTCGGCGTGCCGTAGGTGCGCGACGGTTCGGCGGCGGCCTGCCCGGCCTCCACCCGGTCGACCCGGTCTTCGAGGCGGCTGATGGCGGCGTCGAAGGAGATGTCGAACTTGGTGGTCGTGTCGCGCAGCTCGGCCATCTGCCGCCGCATCTCGTCCAGCTCCGCGCGGACGCTCTCCGAGACGTTGTTCTGCGACTGCGCCTTGATCTTGGCCAGCCCGCGCTGGTGACTCAGGAAGATCGCCAGCGCGCCCGTCGCGATTCCGGCAAGGGGAATCATCAAGGCTACTATTCCCGGTTCCATGTCTCGCCAGCCCTTCTCAGCGTCCGCCGCCGACGCGCACCTGCTCGGCGTCGCTGGCGACCGTCGCGACGCGGCTTTCCACCCGGTCCACGCGCTGCTCCATCCGATCGAGGGCGGCATCGAAGGCGACGTCGAACTTCGTGCTGGTGTCCCGAAGCTGGCGCACCTCGGCGCGCAGCTCCTCCACGGCCTGTAGCGTCTCCGCGCCCGCCTTGCCCTGGAGACGGAGCGTCTCCAGGTGGATCTTGTGCTTCATGTAGACCATGATCGGGATCCACCCGAAAAGCCCGGACACCGCGATGATTGCGACCAGATCTTCCATCCGTTACTCCCTGTGCCGTCAGGCGCGCGAGTTGCCGTGCTTTAGCGGCGCGGCGGTGTTACCGCTGCCCGACGATCTGCTGCTGCGCCGCGGCCTCCCGCTCCTCGCTGCCGGTGTACCAGCGCGCGGCGGCGGCGTCTTGCTGCGCTCCCTGCTGCTGAGGCTGCTGCCGACCCTCCTCGACTCGCTCCAGTCGCCGCTCCAGCCGGTCGAGGGCGGCGTCGAACGTCATGTCGAACTGCGTTGAGGTGTCCCGCAGCGAGTGTACCTCGTCCGACAGCGCGTTGACCCGCTCCGCGACCTCGCGCGGGAGCGAGCCGCCGCCCCCGCTCACGGGAGCGTTTCTGCTGGCGCGCAGCTGCTCCACCTCGGCGCGCAGGGCGCGCACCTCGCCCGCCAGCGCATCCAGATAGGCGCGGTCGGCGGCGCTGCTGCCGTGGCCGACGTACGGCGGGAGGTTGTGTTGCTGCTGAGGCGGCGGCATCCCCTTGCTAAAGATCGCGCCCAGCACCTTGCCCACCGTCGTTATGAAGACCACCGCGACGATGAATTCCAGAAACCCCATCGCAATGCCCGTGCCTTGCCGGGACCGCTCCCGGGAGACGGCCCCTGAATTATGACACCGCCGCAGCGCCCTCGCCCGCTATCGCCAGGGCGTCCGCGACGGTCAGCGCGCCGGTGTACAGCGCCTTGCCAATAAGTACCCCCTCCACGCCTTCAGGTTGCACCGCCGCAAGGCTCTTGAGGTCTTCCTTCGAGACGACGCCCGCCGAGGCCAGCACCGGCACGCCGACGATACCCGCGAACGCGACCGTCGCGCGGAGGTTCACCCCCTGTGACAACGACTCCCGGCCCGCGTCGGCGAAGAGGAAACGCCGCGCTCCCGCCGTCGCGAGGCGCTGAGCGAACGCCTGCACCGTTTCGTGACCGCGCGTCGTCCACGCCTCGGTGGCCATGAAGCCGTCCTTCATTACGGCCTCGACGATCACCTTCTCGCCGTGGCGGTGCAGCAGTTCCACCACGTAGGCGTCGTCACGCGAGGCGGCGGTCGTGCCGAGTACGATGCGGTCCGCGCCCGCGCTCAGCACCCGCTCGGCCAGTTCCAGCGTCTTCAACCCGCCCGCCGCCTGCACCGGCACTCCGGCCTTACGGACGAGGTCGCGCACCACGGGAAGGTTCTGGGGTGACCCGACCCGTTCGCCGTCGAGGTCGATCACGTGCAGGCGCGTGGCCCCCGCGGCGACGAACTGCTTCGCCACCTTGAGAGCGTCGTCGGGAACGCGCGCCTCCGCGCCGGTCGCCCCCTGCCGCGTGAGCAACGCCTTGCCGTTGCGCAGTTCGATCACCGGGATGATTTCCAGCGGCATATCGTCCAGCCCTCCACGACCATCATAACCCCAAAGGCGCAAAGAATGCGGAGAGAATTATCTCCGGAATTCCCTGCGCCTCTGGTGTCGGAGTCTATCGATCCGCGGAGATGATGTAGGCCGCGCGGACCGGGACTTCGCCGGGCGCGACGACTTCCAGGTAGTAGACGCCGCCCGTGTCGAGCAGGAAGTTGTCCGAGCGCGTGACGCTCCACGCGTTGCTGTTCCCCTGCCGGGTGACCGTGATGCGCTGCTCCACGTCGTTCTTCGGCTCGCCGCCGCGCGGCTCCTCGTAGCGGCGCAGCGCCACCGTGAACCGCGACGGCGGCGGGACCGCGCCGTTCCAGGCCAGGGTGAAAGCCGTGTTGCGCCGGATGAAGACGCTGCCCGGCGCGGGCGAGATGGTCAGGCCGCTCAGGTTCCCGCCGGTACCGGGCGACACGTCCTCGGCGCGCGTCGCCGGGAGCGGCTGGCTCCGGTCGTTGGTAACGATGTAGGCGGACAGGTCCTCCTGTCCGTCCGGCGTCATCAGTTCGATGTAGTAGACGCCGCCCTGGTCCAGCTCGAAGTTATTCCTGCGCCGGATC
This sequence comes from Armatimonadaceae bacterium, assembly GCA_035539875.1. Classification (GTDB taxonomy): domain Bacteria; phylum Armatimonadota; class Armatimonadia; order Armatimonadales; family Armatimonadaceae; genus CALEKU01. The sequence continues at coordinate 20,420 of DATLHN010000677.1, read as the reverse complement.
GCCCACGTCGTCGCTCCGATCTGCGACACGTCCGCCGCCTGCTCGGTCACCTGGCGCGGCTCCCCGGCCCGTGCCTCCTCGTAGCGCAATATGCGCGCGGAGAACCGCGGCGGCGGGTTGGCGTCCGGCCAGGCCGCCTGGAACTGGGTCACCCGCGAGATGAACGTCGAGCCCGGGTCCGGCCCCACGGCGACGGTGGCCAGAATTCCGGTCCCGCCCGTCGTGATGAAGCGGACGTCCGCCTGGTCGTCTCCGCCGCCCCCGCCGCCGCAGCCCGCGGCGGCCAGAGGCAGCAGCGCCGCCGCGGCGGCGCCCCCCAGAAACTCCCGGCGCGTTCGGCGGCGGCGGCATTGATTGTCGATACGCTGCATGGCGTGGCTCCTCCCCGTCAGACGGACGCCGAAACGAACGCGGCCCGTGACGGTACGGTTGTAGGTCGTACCGCTTCTGACAACGCCGACGCCTCAGAGACGCGCAAAGTTATCGAGGATGCGCAGGCCGACCGCGCCGCTCTTCTCCGGGTGGAACTGGACGCCGTGGACGTTGCCCGACCAGACCGCGGAGCAGTACGGCGCGATGAAGTCGGTCCGGGCCGCCGTGACTGCGGCGTCTTCCGGGGCGCAGTAGTAGCTGTGGACGAAGTAGACCATCGCCCCAGAGGGCGGCAGGCCCGCGAACAGCGGCGAGCGCGGCTCCGACAGATCCAGCGCGTTCCAGCCGATCTGCGGCACCTTGACGCCCCGCGCGCCGCTGCCCAGGTTCGCCTCGTCGAAGCGCAGGACCCGGCCCGGCAGCAGGCCGAGACCGCGGTGCCGCCCCATCTCCTCGCTCTCGGCGAACAGGAGTTGCATCCCTACGCAGATGCCGAGGAACGGCCGGCCGGAGTTCGCCGCCTCCAGGGTGACTTCCTCCAGACCGGCGGCGCGCAGGGTGTCGACCGCCGCGCCGAACGCGCCCACGCCCGGCAGGACGACCCGCTCGGCGGCGCGAATGACGGCGGGGTCGCTCGTGACCGCGGCGTCGTGGCCGTTGGCGGCGAATGCCTTCTGGACCGAGCGAAGGTTGCCCACCCCGTAGTCGATGATGGCGACGGAAACGCCGCTGCCGCGACTGTCCACCTTACAGGACCCCTTTCGTGGACGGGATCGCGCCGCCGCCGCGCGGGTCGATCCGCACCGCCTGCGCGAGCGCCCGGGCGAACGCCTTGAACGCCGCCTCGGCGATGTGGTGCGCGTTCCTGCCGGTCAGCAGGCGCAGGTGCAGCGTCATCCCGGCGTTCAGCGCGACCGCGTGGAAGAACTCCTCCACCAGTTCCGTCGCGAACGTGCCGATGCGCGTATCCGGGTAGGCGACGTCGTACCAGAGGCCGCCGCGCCCGGAGAAGTCGAGGGCGCACAGCACCAACGACTCGTCCATCGGGATGGTGGCGTCGCCGTAGCGGGTCATGCCCCGCTTTTCGCCCACCGCCTGCTTCAGCGCCTGCCCGAGCGCGATGCCGACGTCCTCTACCGTGTGGTGGTCGTCCACGTGCAGGTCGCCCTTCGCGTGGACGGCGAGGCTGAGCAGGCCGTGCTTCGCGATGTGGGTGAGCATGTGGTCGAAGAAGCCGACCCCGGTGGAAAGGTCGCTTTCCCCCGCGCCGTCGAGGTCGAGGCGCAGGGTGATGTCGGTCTCGGCGGTGGCGCGCTTTATCTCCGCGACGCGCCGACCCCCGGCAGGGGCGTTGTCCATGCGGAAATGGTAACACGCGCGCCCGGAGGCCCGCAAGAAAGCCCCGCGCTCAGTACGTCACGCGCTCGATGGCGTTCCACGGGAAGAAGGTGCGCCCGCTCGCCGCGTCGATGGTCAGCCCGGTCCCGCTCACCGCCAGGACAACCCCGACGTAACTCGTCTGTGCCGATCCTCGCATGATCAGCGTGTAAATGATGACCTTCGTCCCCTTCTCCAGCCCCTCGATCTGCTCCATACCCTGCCCGCCCCTCCGGTCCGTAGGTTTCGCCCATAGTAACACGCGGGGGCCGCGGGGAAAAGCCCCCGCCCGCTTCTCTCTGCAAATCGGAGGTCGCAATCCCGACAATGTACTCCGGAATACGGAACGGAAGGGGCGGGAACGACGAATGGCTGTAGCGGGGTTGTGGCGCATGGTGTCGGCGGAGGCGGACCGCTTCCGCCACGCGATGGAGGCGGAAGAGTTTACCCTGCGCTACCTGCCACAGGTGGCGCTCGCGCGCGGGGTGGACCCGCTGGCGGCGGACCCGCTCATCGCGGTCGTGACCGGGGTCGAGGCGCTCGTGCGCTGGAGGCACCCGGAGCGCGGACTGCTCCAGCCGGACTCCTTCATCCCGCTCGCGGAGGACACCGGCCTGATCCGCCCGCTCGGCCAGTGGGTGCTGCGCCGGGCCTGCGCCGACGCGGCCCGCTGGAGCCGCGCCGGGCTGCATCTTAACCTCTCCGTGAACCTCTCCGCCAGCCAGATCGAGGATTCGCTCCCGGACGCCGTCTCCGGGATTCTCGCGGAGACGGGTCTGGAGCCCTCGCGCCTGACCCTGGAGCTGGCCTCGCGCCGCCTCTTCGGCGACTCCGGCGAAGGGAACGTCGCCGCCTTGCTCCAGCAGATGGTAGATAGCGGCGTCTCCCTCTCCGCGGACGACTTCGGTACCGGGTACTCTTCCCTGCGGCATCTGTCGCAGTTTCCGCTGCGCGCGGTGAAGATCGACCGCTCGATGGTCCACTCCCTTTCGGGCATCGAGGCGACCGGCGCGACGGCCGCCATCCAGGCCATCCTCCAGCTCGCCCACTCCTGCGGCATCGAAGTCGTGGCGGAAGGCGTGGAGAAGCGGGACCAGCGCGACCTGCTCTTCGTCCTCGGCTGCACCCGCATGCAGGGGTTCCACTTCAGCGCCCCCATCGACGCCGGCTCGGTCCCCGGCCTGTTCCCGAAGTAGGACTACGGCGTCGCCTTCGCGAGGCGCTGTCGGAGGGCCTCGTAGACGAGGACGCCCGCGGCGACGGTGACGTTGAGCGAGGACGCCCCGCCGGGGGCCATCGGCAGGCGGACGAATTCGGTGGCGGCCTCGCGCGCGGCTTCCGTGATGCCCCCGGTCTCGTTGCCCACCAGGAGAGCGAGCGGGCGGCCCGAAAGGTCACTGTCGTAGGCGAGGGACGGGGCACGGGCGGAGGTGGCGACGACGGGGACGCCGCGCTCCGCAAGCGCGCGCAGGGCGGCGGGAAGGTCGGGCTCCAACACGACCGGCAGGCGCAGGATCGAGCCGGTGGTGGAGCGGACGGCCTGGCGGGAGTACGGCTCCGCCGAGTCCGCCGAGAGGACGAGCGCCGCGCACCCCGCCGCCTCCGCGGTCCGGACCAGCACGCCGACGTTGCGCGGGTCCTGAATGCGTTCCGCGCAGAGCAGCAGCGCTTCCGGCGTCTTTTCCAGGATATCGGTCAGCGTAAAGCGCCGCTGCCCGACCACGGCGACGGCGGCCGTGGCGGTGCCGTAGCCCGTGCCGACGAGTTTGGGGAGCAGGCCGCCGCCCGCGACGTAGAGCGGGACGGCGCGCGCGGCGCACGCCGCCTCCAGTTCGCCCCCCGCCGCCTCGGGCGCGGCGAAGACGGCGTGGACGGTCGAGGGCGAGGCGAGCGCCTGCCGCACCTGGTCTTCGTCCTCCACCAGGTAGCGTCTGGTCGCCTCGCGCCCCCCCTGCCGGGTCAGCGCGATGGCGTCCCGGAAGGCGGGATGCTTGATGCCGCCGAGCGGCTCCCGCGTGGTCACCGGTCGCGCACCACGCCCCGTTCGTCGTCCGCCGTCCAGGCGAAGAGCGTCGGCGTCACCGACAGAGTGCCGAGGCCGAACTCGTGGAACGTTTCCCGGAGAAGGTCCTGCACCATGCCCGCGTGGTCGCCCCGGCGCGTCAGCAGCAGCGGCGCGTAGGTGAGGGCGTCGAGGTGCAGCACGTCGCGCGCCACGCCCTTCTCGATCACGACCCGGTACGCCTTTCCCTTGAACGGCGCGGGAGCCGCAACCAGCGTCCCGGAGACCTCCGGATCGCCCTGCCCCGTGCCCCACGGGCCGCGCGGGAGGAACGGCGTCGGCGAGAAGAACTGATCCACACTGTAGCCAGCCTCGTCCAGCGGGTGCGGGATGTCCGCCGTGACGCGCCCGCGGAAGCCCATGCGGAGGGTCCTCGGGCGTGCGAGGCTCTTGCCGGTCTGCCGGTCGTAGAGGGTCCGGCCGTTGCTCACCCGGACCCGGGACGCTTCCGCCCACTCGTTCGACGAAAATACGATGCGGGCGAGGTTCGGGCGTCGGAGCGCGGCATGAGTCTTTACGGTGAGCGCGAACTCACCGCGGTGACTTATCCGCGCCTCCGAACGGTATTCGAGCGTGGGGGCGTCGCGCCAGCGCTTCCACAGTTCCTGAAGGACGCGGCGGGCGTCGATCTGGTCACCCCCGGCGGCGGCGGGCTCTTCTTTCGCGCTGGCGGGCGGTTCGCGGCGAAGAAACGGCATGGCTGATTGATTGTACCGCCGTAACGCCCGGCGGCACCACGAGCGGGGACTTCCCGGCGGCGATTGACCCCACTTCAGGCTGCATGCTACAATGCCCCGTGCCCGTCGCAGCAGTTTCCGCCCCTCCTACGCCCGTCATCGAGGCCATCGGGCTGACCAAGCGCTACGGAACCGCCCCCGGGGCGCGGCCCGCGGTGGACGACCTGCACCTCTGCGTCCTCCCCGGCGAGGTCTTCGGCTTCCTGGGCGAGAACGGCGCGGGCAAGACCACCACCATCAAGATGCTCACGGGGCTGATCCCGCCCACCGGCGGCGTGGCGCGCATCGGCGGACACGACGTCCGCGAGAACCCGCTCGCCGCCAAGCGGCTCGTCGGCTACGTCCCCGACAACCCGTTCCTGTACGAAAAGCTCACCGGCGGCGAGTTCATGAACCTGATGGGCGACCTGTACTCGGTGCCCGCGACCCCGGCCCGCGCCGAGCGCGTTCGGGACCTGCTCCGCCTGTTCGACCTGGAGGCGAAGATCGACGCCCCCGTCGGCGGGTACTCGCGGGGGATGCGCCAGAAGATCGCGCTCGCCGCCGCACTGCTGCACGACCCGAAGGCGCTCTTCCTCGACGAGCCGACCGTGGGGTTGGACCCCAAGGCGACCCGCCTCCTCCAGGACGTGCTGAAGGCGGTGGCGGCCCGCGGGGCCGCGGTGTTCCTCTCGACCCACGTGCTGGGCATCGCGGCGGGGCTGTGCGACCGCGTCGCCATCCTCCACCGGGGCCGCCTGGCCGCCGTGGGTGCGCCCGCGGAACTGACGCAGGGGGGCGAGCGTACTCTGGAAGAGGTATTCCTGTCCCTGACCGGGGGCGCGGGCGAGCGCGACGCCGTCGCGCGCCTGCTGCTCGGCGGCGGCACGGGCGATGAGAGCGGCGCCGCCGTCACGGCGGAAGCGGAAACGGAACACTGACGCCCTATGGGAGACGCACAACAGCAGACGATGATGGTGGCGGGGATGATCGTGTTCGCCCTCGTAGACATCGTCCTCCTGCTGGTCTGGGGCTACCGACGATTCGTGCGCAACGAGCCGACCTTCGCGCCCCGGTGGAGCGTGGTCGACGTCTGGGTGGGGGTACACCTCATCGGCGCGCTGCTCGTCCTACTGCTGGTCCCCCTCATGGCGGTCCTCTTCGCACTGCCGGGGGTGCGGGTCGAGAACCTGACGAACTTCGCGAAGCCGGAGGCGCTGCTGTACCTCGCGCTCCCCGGCACGATCCTCCAGAACGTCGCCTGCTTCCTCGTCCCGGCGGGCTACATCTGGTTCAAGTACGGCCAGCGGCTGCGCGACATCGGCCTGCCGCCGCGGCCGAGCCGTCGGGACGTGACGGCGGGCCTCCTGCTCGGTCTGGCCGGGCTGGTCGTGGCGCAGGGCCTCGGCCTCGGCCTACACGCGCTGGCGCGCCACTTCGACGACATCGAGTTCGTCCGGAAGATGCTGGAGTACGAGAAGAACAACCCGGTGGCGCAGATCACGAAGATGCTGCCGACCTTCGGCATCCCCGGCCTGCTCCTTGCGGTGCTGACCATCGGCATCAGTGCGCCGGTCGGCGAGGAGATGCTGTTCCGCGGTTTCGCCATGAACGCGCTGACCCGGCGCTTCGGGGCGACGGCGGGCCTGGTGGGCTCGTCGCTGCTGTTCGCCGCCCCGCACACCTACTCGCCGCTCGGCCAGAGCGTGGTCTTCCTGCTCGGTCTGGCGATGGCCTGGACGTACCGAAACTCCGGGTCGCTGTGGGTCCCGATCCTCTTCCACGCGGTAAATAACACGGCCATCGTACTCGTCGCCTACTTTTTCCCCGCGCTGAACGTATAAAACAACGTCCGATGAGAAACGAACGTAACCGCTATACCCAAACGCCGCCGCGTCGGCGCTCCCTCCTGCCCCTGCTGCTCCTGACGGCGACGGTCGTCTACCTGCTCGGCGGTTGCGCGCTGAACTCCGCGCTGACGACGTCGCTGCTGACGCCGGAACAGCGCCTGCGCGGCGCGAGCGAGAGCATCGACACGGCCATCGCCGCGCTGAACCGGGGCGAGACCGCTCTGGCGGACCGCGCCCTGGCGCGCGCCGTCGGTTTGCTCGGCGAAGAGGGGTACGCCGAAGTGGGCCGACGGCTTACCGAGGGAGGCCGCCCCGCCGACGTCGCCCGCCTCCTGGAGCCGGCCACGAAGCGCAAGGAGACCGCCGGGAACCCCGTGCTCTGGGCGACGCTCGCCGAGGCGGCCGACAAGGCCGGGGACTCGGAGGGGGCGAAGCGACACCGGGCCGAGGCCGCCCGCCGCGCCGAGGAGATCGTGAAGACCGCCGGGAAGACGAAGCCGGGGAGCGGCGCGCAGGCGCAGGAAGCCGCGCAGAGCTTCATGCGGGCCGGAGTCTACTACACCGACTTCGCGGGCGACCCGAAGAGCGCGATCGCGGCGTACCGGGAGGCGGTTCGCCTGTTTCCCGATAACCCCCTGATGCTCAACAACCTCGGGTACATCCTCGCGGACTTCGGGGCCACCCCGGAACAGCTCGAGGAGGCGGTGAAGCTGACCCGGCGCGCGGTCGAGATCGCGCCGCGCGAACCCATCTTCCTCGACTCGTACGGCTGGGCGCTCTTCAAGCGAGCCAACATCGCCAGCGACGACCTGGAGGCCGCGCGCCGCATCCTGCGCGAGGCGGTGGACATGGCCCCGGACGTGCCCGAGCTTCGCTTCCACCTCGGGGTCGTCTACGGCGCGCTCGGCCTCACCCGGGACGCCGAGATCGAGCTGGAGCGCGCGGTGCGCCTGCGCCCGAACTTCAAGGCAGCCCGCGAGGCCCGCGCGCAGCTAAAGTCCGCGCCCTCCACGGGGAGGGTCCTGGGAGCTACCTGGATGCCCGCGGTCCTTTAAGTCCGCCGATCCTGAAGAAAAGCGGACCCGCCGATGGCGGGTCCGCTTTTCTTACGCACGGCCGCGCGCGCGGCGGGTCTACTTCTGCGCGGCGACCGCCGGGGCGGGCTGAGTAACGCCCGGCCAGTTGTCGGTCCGGAACGGGACCGCCGGCAGACCCGCCTTGTTGTAGAGCGTGCAGACCGGGCTGTTCGCCCAGCCGTAGCGCACCGCGACCGGCCGGGCGACGCTCGCCGCCTTCACGACCACCGTGTCGCCTTCGATCGTCGCCTCGGCCGGGACGAACTTCTGGTCCTCCCCGGCGATGGTGAAGCCCGACAGCGCCCCGCCCTTCGCCTCCAGCCCGCCGCCGAGGTGGTCGAAACTCAGGCGGACGGCGCCGCCCTCGGCCTTCATGGCCTTGTAGGCCGGGCCGGAGTAGACGACGGCCTTGTCGCCGTAGACGCGGTTCTCGGCGATCAGCGCGAGGCGCTTGCCCACGTCCTGCTTGTTGGTCGGGTGGATGTCCTTCGGGTTGCCGATGTCGATGGTGACCGCCTGACCGGCGTTGCGCACCTGCTCCGCGGTCATCGTCTGCGCCTCGCGCAGCTCCGCCCAGGCGGAACCCTTCGCGTCCGGCGCGTCCGGCCCGTAGTTCGCGAGCTGGACGATCAGGAACGGGAAATCCCCCTGCCCCCAGGCGTCGCGCCAGCTCCGGATCATGGTCGGCAGCAGCTTGCGGTAGTTGTACGCCTGCCCGGCGTTGCTCTCCCCCTGGTACCAGATCGCGCCCTTGATGCCCATCGGCACCAGCGGGTGGATCATGCCGTTGTAGAGGACGCTGCCCAGGTTCGGGTTCCGGTCGGGGGCGGCGGGCCGCCGGGGCGCGTCTCCCGGGGCGGGTTTCCCCTCCGCCTTAGCCTTGTCCGCGGCCTCCTGCCACTTCTTCTGGGCCTCCTCGAAACGGGCGAGGGCGGCAGGGTAGTTCTGCGCGTACTCGTCGCTGCCCTTGAGGAACGTGGCGTAGTCGGGGTCCGCGCGCAGGTACGCGTCCGGCGTCCACGCCTCGGCGCGCGTCCCGCCCCAGTTGGTGTGGACGAGTCCGATGGGCACGTTGAGTTTCTGGTTCAGGTGCCGCCCGAAGAAGTACCCGACCGCGGAGAAGGGGGGGACCGTCTCCGGCGTGCAGACCGCCCAGCGCGCCGCGGCCGTCTCGCGCGGGCGGGAGGACGTGGTATTGGGGACGAACATGAGGCGGATGTTCGGGTAATTGGCCGCGGCGATCTCCTGCTGCGCGTTGTCCGAGCTACGCACCGCCCAGGCCATGTTCGACTGCCCCGAACAGATCCAGACGTCGCCGACCAGGACGTCGGTGTAGCGGACGCTGTTGTTGCCCGCGACGGTCAGTTCGTGCGGGCCGCCCGCCTTCAGCGGAGTCAGGCGCACGAGCCACTTGCCGTCCTCGCCCGCGCGCGTGCGCTGCGTCTGCCCGGCGATGCTCACGGTCACCGCCTCGCCGGGGGTGGCCGTACCCCAGACCGGGGTGCGCATCTCCCTCTGGAGGACCATGTGGTCCGCGAAGACCGACGCGGGGCGCACGTCCGCCCGCGCGGCGGAGATCGACAGGGCAAGCAGTGCGGCGACCGCGGGAGCGGCCGTCAGGAATCGCCTTCGGTTCACGTAACTATCACCTCGTGTTGTCGTTGTCCTACCCCCGGGGCCGGAACCCCGGGGCGTCTCATGCGGCGAGATTTTCCGCCCACGCCAGCACCTCGGCGAAGGGGTGCTCCTCCAGCGCGCCGAAGCGCGGGTGGCGCGAAAGCCTTGCCTTCGACGCCGCCGGGCTGGTCAGCCCGCACAGGAAGCGCGCTGCCTGGCGCGCCTCGCCCAGCGCCTCCGGGTGCGCCGCGCGCAGGGCGGCCACCTCGGCGGCAAGGTCGTCCGGTATGGGCGGCAGGGGGCGCGACGGCGGCAGGGTCTGGGCGCGGCCCGTCGCGCAGAACGTGCAGTGCCCGCACGGCGCGTCGCGCTTCTCCCCGAAGTAGCCGATCAGCAGGTCCGTCTGGCAGCCCTCGTGCGTCACCAGTTCCAGCACCTGCCGGAGCCGCCGCATCTCGCCCGCCTCGCGCGTTTCGAAGCGGCGCGCCAGTTCGGCGGTCAGGGCGTCCACGTCCTCCTGCGCGCGCAGGCGGTGGAACAGCATCCGCGAGTCGGCGACGCGCACCTCGGCAAGGCCGCGCTCGCTCAGGACGTCCAGCACGCGCACCACGCGGCGGCGCTCCTGGCCCATAGACGCCGCCGCCTCGTCCGGGTTCAGCGCGTACCAGATGCGGCCCTTCTTCGCCAGCGCGATCAGTTCGGCGACGAGCGCTCCGTGCTCGCCCGGGAAAGCGACGGCGAGACTCTCCGGCGTCTGCCCCTCGGCGGGCTTGAACTCGTAGGAGGCGTAGAACGGCGTCCCCTGGCGCAGAACGCCCATCAGCTCCAGGTAGGTCAGCACCGTCTTCAGCACGAGCTGCCGGACGTCGTGCTTATTAGAAAGGTCGAGGAGCGCGACGTCGAACGTCTCGCCGCGCGAGAGCAGGTCGCCCAGGACCGAGCGCAGCGCGCCCTCCGTGGGGGTGTCGCCGTACGCGAAGTTCTCCAGCACCGGGACGTCGTCCTGGCAGGCCAGCATCTCCACGGTGGACGGCTGCTCGTCGCGGCCCGCGCGCCCGATCTCCTGGCTGTACGACTCCAGCGACTTGGGCAGGTTGTAGTGGTAGACGTAGCGGACGTCGGCCTTGTCGATGCCCATGCCGAACGCGATCGTCGCCACCACGATCCCCCGGTCGCTCGCCATCCAGTCGTCCTGCACCCGCTCCCGATCCTCCGCCACCATCCCGGCGTGGTACGCCCGCGCGGGCAGGCCGTTCGCGCTGAGCAGATCCGCGACCCGCTCCGCCGTCTTCTGCAGGGTGACATAGACGATGGTCGGCCCCGGCGGGCGCTTCTTCAGGCGCGCGAGCAGCAGTTCCTCGCGCTTCTCCGGCGGCGCGGGCGTCGTCGCGAGGCGCAGGTTGTGCCGGTAGAATCCGGTGACGACCGCGTCCTCCTCCGCGATGTCGAACGCCTGCCGGATGTCCTGAACGACGCTCGCGGTCGCCGTTGCCGTCAGCGCGAGGACCCGCTCGGCGTTCAGGCCGCGCGCCGCCTCGGCCAGCTTGAGGTAGTCCGGGCGGAAGTTGTGGCCCCACTCGGATATGCAGTGCGCCTCGTCTATGGCGAAGAGCGATATCTTCGTGCGCGAAAGCTGGCCCAGGAATCGCTCGTTGTTGAACCTCTCCGGCGCGACGTAGAGCAGTTTCAGCGTCCCCGCCGCCATCCGGTCGCTGATCTCCTTCGTCTCCTCCCAGGAGAGCGTCGAGTCGAGGCGCGCCGCCGCGATCCCCCTGCCCTTCAGGAAGTCGATCTGGTCCTTCATCAGCGCGATGAGCGGGGATACGACGAGCGTCAGTCCGTCGAAGGCGAGCGCGGGGAGTTGGTAGCAGAGTGACTTTCCCGCGCCCGTGGGGAAGACCGCGAGCGCGGAGCGCCCCTCCAGCAGGGACTCCACCACGCGCTCCTGGCCCGGCCGGAAGTCGTCGAAGCCGAAGTGTTCTCGCAGCAGGTCGCGTGCCGTCATGCCGCCCTCCCGGGGCGGCGCGTATGGGCGCGGCGATTTCGTGTTTCCATGGTCGGATACTCCTCCCTCCCCCGCGGGTCAGGAAGGGAAGGGCGCCGACTCAGCGCAGGAAGCCCGCTGTCTTCGTCGGCACCGTCCTATTGTTCGCTTTCGCCCGCCCGTGCGCCTCCCGGCATGGCGGATTCAGTTGCGGTGGCATAGGCGGGAGTGCAACAGGAGGCGAAACGCATGGTGGGAAGTGTCCTGATGGTGATGCCGCTGAACCGCGCGCCCGTTCCCTCTGATACTCCGCCAGAGAAGCCCGTCAAAAATATTCGTATATGGCATGCAGCCTGCGGCATAAATAGCAGGTATCCCGTCGCACAGACGGGTGTGCGCCGCCGAAGGCACGGAAGCTCCGGCGGCAAGGTGCATCTATGTCTTCACGTCGCATCGCGGGTCCTCCGAAAACACGTCACCGACGGCCACTTTCGTTTCGCCTCACGGCGGCGCTCGCGGCGGGCGGTCTTCTGCTTGGCGTGGGGGGGAGCGCCGCGACCGCCTCCCCCGCCGCAGGGCGTCCGTGGCAATCGGCTTCTCCGTCCCCGCCCGCCGTGCCGGTTACGCCACCCACCCGGGCGACGGCGGTCGAGGAGATCGCCTGCCGGATCGTTTCCGTCGGACCGGGCGAGGGGCGCACGCGGGACATCGTCATCGACCGGGGCGCGGAGGACGGCGTCGTCGCGGGCTGGGCGGGAACGCTCTTCGGCACCTACGCCGAGGCGAAGGACGGCAAGCCCGCGCGCGACAGCGGGAACCAGGGCCGCGCCGTTGTGCTGGAGACGGCGGGCCAGACGGCGCGGGTGCGCGTGACGATGGACGACGCGCGGGGCGACGGCCTCGTGCGCACGGGCGACCTCGTCCTCATAAAGGCAAAGGTCCCGCAGGTACTGGACGGCGGCGGCAAGCGACGGGAGCGGTCGCACCTCTGGCGGCTGGCGCGCCTTCACGTGGACCTGATCTCGCTGGACCGGACCAAGCGGTTCACGGACCTGCGCGCGCTCCGGGAGGAGACGCCCGAGACGGTAGAGGCCGCCCTTTCCGCGATGGCCGAGGACATCCGCTGGACGGGCAAGGAGTTCGGCGACAGCCCGGAGCTGACGCGCCCGCTTACGGCGGGACGCTACAAGGGACGCTCGGTCCGACAGGTGATGGAGGCCACCGGTCGCGACGACCTGAACACGTTCGCGCAGTTCGTCCTCAGTTTCCCGGGCAAGTACATGGGGCGCGAGTGGAAGGTCTCCGAGGTATACGCCACCTGGGTGCTGAACAACGCGCCCGTCAGTTCGGAGGAACTGGCCGACCGACTGCTGCGGGCGGGCGGCGACGCCGAGCGAGCGGCGATCCTTCGGGACAACGAGAAGGACATCCGCTCGGAGGACATGGTCGGCTCGTGGCTGGATCAGGTCGAGGCGCTCATGAAAGAGGGCCGCAAGGCGGAGGCGGTGCGCCTTGCGGACGTGGCGCTCTGGGCCGCCCGGAGTCTCAAACTGGCGACGCGCATCCCCTGGGCTCACTTTGCGCGGGCCCGCGCCCTCGACGACGCCGGGAGGCAAAAGGAGGCGATCGCCGTCTACGGCGAGGCCCTGGCGGCGTTCCGGGCGGTCCGACCGCGCACGGAAGATTCCCGGAAGGGCGAGTCCTTCAGCCTGAACAACCGCGGCACGCTGGAAAAGTCACTCGGGAGGAACCGGGAGGCGCTCGCCTCGTTCGAGGCATCCCTGAAGGCCAAGGAGGGCCTCAAGGCCGTCGGCCCGAAAGACCGGGCGAACACCCTGTGGGGCATCGGCGACGTCTGCTACGCGACGGGCGACTACGGGCGGGCCCTCGCCGCCTACGAAAAGGCGGCCGTCCTCTACGGGCAGGCGGGCGACGTGCCGCTCGTCACCGAGGTACGGCTGGTGCTGGCGAAGGTTTACGCCCGGCAGGGCAAGCCGGACCGCGCGACGACCCTGTACCGCCAGGTACTCGAAACGCGCCGCCGCGAGAAGGACCGGTCGGGCGAAGCGGACACCCTGCTGAAGCTGGGCGACCACTACTGGACGCTGAAACGCTACCGGGACGCCCTGCCCGCCTACGAGGAGGCGCTGGCGATACGCCGGGTGCTGGAGAGCCGCAGGAACGTCGCCGTGACGCTCACGAGCCTGGGTCGACTGCGCTGGAACCTGGGGCAGTGGCGGGAGAGCACGGACGCCCACAACGAAGCGCTGGCGATCCGGCGGGCCGAGGGCGATAAGGCGGGCGAAGCGGAATCGCTCGGCGAGCTGGGCGACCTCCTGGAGAAGACCGGCGACTACAAGGCGGCGATAGAGCACTACGCGAAGGCGGAGGCGATCCACCGGGAGCGCGGTGACCGAGCGGGCGAGGCGCGTGCCGCGGAGAACACCGCCTACGTCCACAGCCAGCGCAAGGAATACCGGGAGGCGCTGGCGCGTTACGGGCGGTCGGTCGGGCTGTACCGGCAGGCCGGGGCGAAGGCGGAACTGGCGTCGGCCGTGCGCAACCGCGGGATCGTCCGCGAGGCGCTCAAGGACTACGCCGGGGCGAAGGCCGACTACGCGGAGTCGCTGGCGATCCGCCGCGCGATCAAAGCCCCGAAGGACGTCACCGAAGGATTGCTCACGCTCGGCGGCTTCTACGCCGGTCGTCAGGCGTGGGCCGAGGCGGAGGCGCGATTCGCGGAGGCCGCCGCCCTCGCCGCGAACCTTGGCGACGACGGCCTGCGGGCGCAGATACTCCGGGCGCAGGCGCGGCTGAACCACGGGCGTTTCCGGTTCGCGCCCGCTCTCGCCGCCTACCAGAAGGCGCTCGGGCTCTACCGATCGCCGCGCGTCAACGACCCGACCGAAACGGCGGCCACGCTCCTGAATCTCGCCGCGGTGGAAGGGAGCCGCGCCGAGTTCGCCCACGCGCTCGCCCACCAGACCGAAGCCCTGGCGCTGGCGAGGAAGAGCAACGCGCGTCCCCTCCAGTACACGGCCCTGAGTGACATGGGCTGGACTCACCGGTCGCTGGGCGACCTGGCGGCGGCGCAGGCGCGGCAAGACGAAGCCCTGGCGCTCGCCGAGGCGCTGGGCGACGACGCACTGCTCTCCTCCAGCTACCACGCGCTCGGAGCGCTCGCGTCGGACCGCGGCGACACGGCCGCCGCGCTCGACCTGTCCCGGAATGCGCTCGGACTCCTGAAGCGCTCCGGCAACGATTGGGGATACGCCGCGACCGCGAACGCCGTCGGCGTCCACTACTTCCGGCAGGGCGACTACGCGCGGGCCGTCCCGGTCTTCACGGAAGCGCTCGCCCGCGCGCAGAAGGAGGGCGCGCGCGATACGGAAGCCCTCATCCTGGAAAACCTGGCCGAGACGCACCTGAAGCGCGGCGACTTCGCGCTCGCCCTCGGCTTCAACGCCCGCGCCCTCGCGCTGGCGCGGGGGATGGCGGGCCGCGTCGGACCGTGGGGTCCCCTCACCCTGCAGGCGCGCATCCGGCGCGAACAGGGCGAGGTGCGCCTCGCGAAGGGGGACGGCGTCAACGCCCGCGCCGCGTTCCGCGCGGCGGGCGCTCCCCTCAAGGAGGCGCTGGCACACGCGCGCGCCAGCGGGTCGCGCAGCATCCTCGCGGCCACGCTCACGGAGACGGGCGTCCTCGCCCTGACGGAGAAGCGGTTCGCGGACGCCGACGCGGCGCTGACGGAAGCGCGCGCGCTGGCCGAGCCCGTGGGCGACAAGCACCTGCTCTGGGAGGTGCTGTTCGAGCAGAGCCGCGTGCAGGAGGCGCGCGGCCGACTGGCCGCGGCCCGCGCGTCGCGCCAGCGCTGCATCGACCTCCTGGAGCAGATGCGCCTCGCGGTGGCGGGCGGCGACGCGGGCAAGGAGAGCTTCCTGCGCAGCAAGGTGCGAGTCTACGAGTCCATGGCGGCGCTGCTGGGCCGCATCGCCGCCGCGGAGAAGGACCCCGCCACGCGCCGGAAGCTCGCCGAGGAGGGCCTGCGGTACGTCGGCCTCGCCCGCTTCCAGGTGCTGAGCGAGCAGGTGCGCGGGGCGAAGACGGGCGACGCCGAGATGGACGAGGCGAAGGCCGCGGCGGACCAGCTGGTGCGCCGGCAGGAGGTGCTCCAGTCCCAGAAGACCGAGGCGCTCGAATCGGGCAACGAGGAGAAGGCGCGCAAGCTGGACGAGACGATCGCCTCCAGCCAGCGCGACCTGAAGGAGATGTACGTCCGCCTCAAGGCGCTGGACGAAAAGGACCCGGGCAAGCTCCGATTCCGCTTCGACTTCCAGAGCCTGCTGCGCCGCGTCTCGCAGCTCCCCCCGAAGACCGCGCTGGTCGTCTACTTCCCGGGCGAGACCCAGATGGACACCTGGGTCTACACCAGCGCCGGGTTCCGCCAGTGGAAGCGGCGCGCCATACCGCAGGCCGAGCTTAACACCCTGGTGCGCGGCTTCCGGCGAGACCTGGACGAGCACCTTCAGATGGTGGAGGAGCGCAAGCGCCTGGGCAAGGGCTTCGGCCCCACCGCCGAGCGGGACGAAAGTAACCCGGAGTGGTACCGCGCCAACGTCCAGAGGATGCGCAAGACCCTGGCCACCCTGCACGACCACCTGATCGGCCCGATACAGGACGAGGTGGACGGCGCGGAGACGCTGCTCCTGCTGCCCTACGGACAGCTCTGCTACCTCCCCTTCGAGGCGCTGGTGCGGGAGAAGGCGAACGGGGAGTGGAGCTACCTCGGGGCGCAGAAGCGCGTCGCCTACTTCGTGGGCGAAGGGCACCTCCAGCGCACGCTGGAGAAGCTGGACCGCGATCCGCGGCCCGCCAAAGGCGACGTCTTCGTGGCGTTCGCCGACCCGCGCGGTTCGCTGGGTTCGTCGCTCGACGAGGCGAAGCAGGTAGCCCAATTCTTCCCGACCAACGCCGTCTACGCCCGCACGGAGGCGACCGAGAATCAGGTGCGGACGGTGCGCGCGGACGCCACCATCCTTCACTTCGGCACGCACGGCTGGCTCAACAGCCGGGACCCGAACGAGACGTTCCTGGAGATGGCCCCGGGCGAGGCACGCCTGCCGCAGAAGCGCGTGTACGACCTGGGCGAGATGCCCTGCTTCCAGAAGGAGGGCGGCGTCCGGCTCGTCACGCTCTCCGCCTGTCAGACCGCGCTGGCGCAGGGGGAACCGGACGCGGAGGTCCTCGGCATGCCGGACGCCTTCGACTACGCGGGCGCGCAGGCCGTGATCGCAAGCCTGTGGAAGGTGGAGACCTACCGCGCCGCCGACTGCATGGTCGGCTTCTACCGTTCGCTCGCCTCGGACCCGGAGCGTCCCGGTAAGGCGGTCGCCCTGCAGCGCGCCAAGAGCGCCCTCATTACGGGCGAAAACGGGCGCTACGCGCACCCGTTTTACTGGGCCCCGTTCATCCTGTTCGGAGACTGGAGATAGGAGATCACACTAAAACCATGAAAGTGTCACACACGAAACCTATGAAGAACGTACGAACGAACCGGGGACGGGCCGCCGTGGGCGCCGCCGCTGCCCTCTCCCTCACGGCGTCCGCCGTCGGCGGGGCGTCCCTGTGGATGGCGTCGGGGCCGGCGGCGCGGGCAGCGCAGCAGACCCCCGCCCCCCAGGCTGCTGCGGCGGCCGGGGTGAAGCGCGCCCTCATCGTCGCGATATCCGACTACGCCCCCAAGGGGCCGGGCGGCTCCGACCTCGTGGGCTGCGACAAAGACGCGGAGCGTATGGAGAAACTGCTGACCGAGAAGTTCGGTTTCCGGGCGGCGAACATCACCCAGCTTCTCGACACGCAGGCGACGCGCGCCGCCATCGAAGACGCCATAACCCGCCTGGGAGACGCGTCCGGCCCGAACGACTCCGTCGTGCTCTACTATTCCGGACACGGCGCGCAGGTGCCGGACCTCGACGGCGACGAGGACGACGGCTGGGACGAGGCGCTGGTGGGCGCGGACCCCGTCGGCGAGGGCGCGCAGACTACCGAGACCCGCCTCGCCCGCTACGTCACCGACGACAAGATCGCTGAACTTCTGAGGCGGTTCAAGACCTCGAACGTCACGGTCATCTTCGACTCCTGCCACAGCGGGACGGCCGTGCGCGACGCCGGGGCCGAGCTGCCGCCGCCCGCGCAGGTCAAGCGCGTCACGCCCGACTTCAGCCAGGAGCTCCTCAAGCAGGCGCAGGACGCCAGGCAGACGAAGCAGGCCGACACGCGCGACGACACCCTGGACATCGGCGACCGCTACGTCTTCATCGCCGGGTGCCAGCCCTACGAGCTGTCCGGCTGCGTGCCGAAGGGCGGCTTCCTGACGATGGCGATCGACCTCGCCGTGCGCAGCCTCCCGGACGGCGTCTCCTGGGCGCAGATGGCCCAGCCGATACGCGAGGCGGTCAACGAGATCAACGCGACGCAGACGCCCTCCTTCGAGGGGGCGGTACGCCGGAAGCCGTTCGCGCTCGCGGAGGTGCGGGAAAACGCGCGCTTCGTGCGCCCGTCGCTCGGCGTGGCGGGTTCCGCCGCCGTGACGCGCGCGGGCAGCGCGGCCCTGGCGGAGAAGGTAACGAGCGGGCAGGCGGGCACCCACCGTGCCCTGCTCGACAGCATCCCGAGCCTGTTCCAGGAGCAGGGCGGCGCGCTCTACGACGTCTACCCCGCCACCGACAAGACGTTCTCGGGGGCGCCGAAGGGGCGGGTGCGCGTCACCGGCACGATGGAGCGCATCGCCGTGAAGCGGCTCAGCAGCACCTCCGAGGAGCAGTTCGCCACCGCCGACATCGTCTCCGGGGGCGCCGCCGCGGGCGACCGCCTCGTGGCGGTCTCCGTCCCCGTCCCGCAGGCCACCCCTCGGGTCGCCGTGCTCGCGGGCAAGGCGGACGCGGACAAGGCCGCCGCCCGGACACTGTTCGAAGCGCTGAAGAAGGATCCGGCGTTCGCGGTCGTGGAGAGCGCGGAAGCGCCGGTGGACTACCTCGTCCAGGCGTCGGGCGGCGGGCACACGGTGTTCGGGCGCGGCGGCTGGATGATCGCGCGCTTCGCCACGGACGCCCCCCTGCGCGGTTTCATCCTGGGCCGCCACCAGCAGGCCACGCGGCTTGCGCGGCTGCACAACCCCGGCCCCGCCTACGCACTACAGACAGCGGTCGCCGGGGGCGACCGCGTGCGCCGTCCCGGCGACACCGTGGGCTTCGAAGCGTCCGCGGCGCGTGAGGGCTACTTCTACGTGCTCACCGCCACGCAAAACGGCGAGCTGCGCGTCCGGGCCGCCACTAGCAAGCCCGTGCCGGTCGGCAACGGGATACGCTTCGACCTCGTCGTGCCCGAGCCTTATGAGGGGCGCATGATGGTGAAGGTCCTGCACACGGTCAAGCCACTCGACGCCGCGTCGATCCAGGGAGTCCCCGCCGCGCAGCGGATGGACGCACTGTTTAAGGCCCTCCAGAAGGAAGTCACGACGGGCGGCCCCGGCACGGAGGCGTCCGCGCTCTCCACGAACGACTGGGCGGACGCCACCCTGCTCATCCCCGTCCGCAACCCGAACCCGGGTTAGACCCGGCAACCGAACGGCGAGCGGCGCGGCGCGGCGCGCGCGGGAATGGTCTCCCGCGTGCGCCGCGCCCGTTCCCGGCAGGAGAAGGCGCGCGGCGCACCGAAAACATGCCCGTAATGAGCACTCTGAATATCGCGTCGTTCAACATCCGTTACGACACTCCCAACGACGGGCCGAACGCCTGGCCGAACCGGAAGGAGCGGGTCCGCGCCCTCCTCGACTACCACGAGATCGCCCTCCTGGGCGTGCAGGAGGCGCTCGCGCACCAGTTGGACTACCTCACGGAAAGCGGCTCGCGCTTCGACTTCGTGGGCGTGGGCCGCGACGACGCGAAGCGGGCCGGGGAGTTCTCCGCCGTCCTCTACGACCGCAAGCGGCTCCAGAAGCGCGACGGCGGCACGTTCTGGCTCTCCGAGACGCCGGATAAACCCTCCAAAGGGTGGGACGCACAACTGAACCGCATCTGCTCGTGGGCGCGGCTGCGCGACCGCGAGGGCGGCGACCGGGAGTTCTTCCTGTTCAACACCCACTTCGACCACCGGGGCGTCGTGGCCCGCGAGCGGTCCGCGGACGTGATCCTGGCGAAGATCGAGAGCATCGCGGGGAAGGAACCGGCGGTGCTGACCGGCGACTTCAACCTGACGCCCGACACGGCCCCCATCAAGAAACTCGCCTCCGCACTGCGCGACGCGCGCGAGGCCAGCGAGCGCAAGTCCTACGGCCCCGCCGGGACGTTCAACGGCTTCGACCTCCAGCGGCCGCTCGAAGCGCCGATCGACTATATCTTCGTCAACCGCCGGGTGCGCGTCCTGAAACACGCGGTACTTCCGGACAACTGGGACCAGCGCTACCCCTCCGACCACTGCCCGGTCGCGGCGACGATCGAGTTCCTGCCGTAAAGCGGGCGCGCCCCGCGGAGCGAACCACCATGCGAACCGTGATCGGGCGAACCGTCCTCGAACTCGCCGAGGGCGACATCGCGGAGCAGGACACCGACGCCGTCGTCACCGCGGCGCACTGGGACCTCGCCGGGGGCCAGGGAACCGACGGTTCGGTCCACTTCAAGGCGGGGCCGGGCCTGCTGGAGGAGTGCCGCGCTATCGGGGGCTGCCCCATCGGCGGGGCGGTCATCACCGGCGGGCACCGGCTGAAGGCGCGGCACGTCATCCACGCGGTCGGCCCCGTCTACGACGCGGGCGACGAGTACGAAGCGGACCTGTTGGCCGAGACCTACAGGAGCAGCCTGCGCCTCGCCGCGCGGCACGGCCTGAAGAGCCTCTCCCTCCCCTCGATCTCTACGGGCGCGTTCAACTACCCCCTGCCCCTCGCCGCGCCGGTCGCCGTGCGCGCCATCGTTGGTTTCCTGGAGACGGAGCCGCACGAGATTGACCTGGTGCGGCTCGTCCTCTACCCCCGCGAGCAGGAAGAGGCATACAGCATCTACGCCGACGCCCTGCGCGCCCTGCTTGCCGAAAAGGAGAATGCCGCCCGTGAGAGTCACGTATAGCCACGAATACGAGAGCGACAAGAGGGTCCGGATCGCGGCCATCGGGTGCGGCGGGCACGCCCAGCGCAACGTCCTGCCCGCGCTCCAGTTCGCCCCGGCGAACCTCGTCGCCGTGTGCGACCTGGACCACGCGCGGGCCGAGGCGTGCGCCCGGCAGTTCGGCGCGCAGGGGGCTTACGTCGACCACCGCCGGATGCTGGCGAGCGTCCGGCCCGACGCCGTGGTGATCGTGACCAACTACGACGAC
>DATLHN010000676.1:0-1580 GCA_035539875.1 Armatimonadaceae bacterium | reverse complement strand
GGGCCGGGGGGCGGGCAGCCTCCTCTATCAGAATCCGAACGACGCCTTCCCCGACTGGGAAGGGCGGGACTTGAAGAGCCGGATCCCCGGGCTGCGCATGATCCCGCTCGCCATGGACGGTGCGACCGCCGCGACCGTCCGCTTCGCGCAGGTGCCGAAACTGCGCGAGATGAACGTCCGCGCCGGAGTCGCCACTCTCACCCTCGGTGCGGGGGAACTGCTCGCCGCGCTCGTCGGCGGGGAACAGGCGGCGCGGCGGGCCGCGCGCGACCTGCGCGAGCACGGCCACGCGCTCCTGGCCGAACTGCGGCGCGACCTCCTGCTGCCGGATGCTCCCCTGGCGCTCGCCAACGTGCCGGACCCGTCGGACGGGGCAGACGCGCACGCGGCGGAAGCCGTCGCGCTCCTGAACGACGTCGCCGGAGAACTCGCCTCGGCGCACGGCGCGGCGCTCGCCGACCTGCACGCCCGCTTCCTCGGGCACGGGAGCCGGGCGGCGGGGAAGGAGGGACGGGCGTCCGAGGGTGAACAGTGCTGGTACGGCGGGGGCGGCCTCATCGAGCCGAACGCGGCGGGGGCGAACGCGATCCGCGCGACGTTCTGGGACGCGCTCGCGCAGACCGGGTTCGGGAAGGATACGACAAACACGTGACGCGACGGACGGTACTGGCAGCAGGCTTCGGCGGTGCGGTGGCAGTGGCGAGCAGTGGAACCGCCGCCCTCGCCGCCGCGCCCTCGGACGTGTGGCGCGTGGTAGACGCCGGGACGGGGAAGGATCTCCCCTGGCGCAACCTGCCGGGGCGGTTGACTGCCGGCCGGGCGGCGAACGCGATCTTCGTCGGAGAACTGCACGACGACCCGCAGACCCATCTCGTAGAGCGCGCGCTGCTGGAGGAAGTCCATAAGAGAGTCGGAGACCGGCTGAGCCTTGCCATGGAGATGTTCGAGCGGGACAACCAGGGAGCGCTCGACGAGTACCTCGCCGGGCGTACCGATGAGCCTGCCTTCGCAAAAGCCGCCCGCCTCTGGCGCAACTATCCGACGGATTACAAGCCGCTGGTCGAGTACGCGAAGGCGAAGCGCGTTGCCGTGCTGGCCTCGAACGCCCCGCAGCCGCTCGTCCGCCGCGTCGGGCGCGAGGGACTGGCCGCGGTTTATTCGAGCCTGACCGACGCCGAGCGCGCGACCGTCGCCGCCTACGTCACCGCGCCCGCGGACGACGAGTACGCCCGCCGCTTCGCGAAAGTCATGAGCGGCGGCGGATCATCGCGGCGTCCATCTGCCCGTGCGCCGATCCGCCGCACCTACGAGGCGCAGTGCCTGCGCGACGACACGATGGCCGAGACCGTCGCCCGCGCGCTCGACGCCGGGCGGGTCGTCTTCCACGTCAACGGCGCGTTTCACTCCGACGCGGGTCTCGGCACCGCCGCCCGCGTCCTCTGGCGTCGCCCGCTCGCCGCGCGCCTCGCAGTCGTCAAGGCCATCCCCGTGAAGGGCGACGTCCGCAAGGCCGACCCCGCCGCCGACCGGCCCGAAGCCGACTACCTCGTCTACGTCCCCGACCAGCGCCCCGCCCCGAA
>DATLHN010000675.1:0-4633 GCA_035539875.1 Armatimonadaceae bacterium | reverse complement strand
GGCCGGTGGCCTGCTGAGAGCTACCCGACCGTACGCCGCCCCGGTCCTTCTCGGCCCGGGGCGGCGTCCCTTTTCCCGCCGCCCCGCACTTGACAAGCCCCCCGAAACGCCGTAAAATCCGTGTGCACTCACCTGCCGAGGTGGTGAAATTGGCAGACACGCATGTTTCAGGAGCATGTGCCGCAAGGCGTAGGGGTTCAAGTCCCCTCCTCGGCATGAAGAAGGGGCGACCGCGATACCGCGGCCGCCCCTTCTCTGCATTCAGCCCCCGCGCCCGGGTATTTTCCCTGAACTTCACCTCGCTCGCAGACGAAGGAGGTGAAGTTCAGGGGAACGAGGGCGGTAGGAGAGGTCTTACCGCCGCCTGCGCCGCGACGGCCCCGGGGCCGCGGCCTGCGCCTCCGCCGCCGACACCTCGCCCACCGCATCCTCCGCCTTCGCCAGCGCCGCCTGCGTGTCCGGGTCGGTCGGCGGCGCGAGCGTCCCGCTCAGCACGATCGAGTGCGGCACCGGACGCGACGGCAGGTGCTTCGCCGTGTGCCCCGTCACGATGATCTTGTTGTCGAACACGATCGACGTCGAGAAGCCGGAGTCGAGCAGGAACGCCTCCTGCACCCCCGCCGCCGCCACCGCTTTCGCCAGCGTCTCCGTCGTGATGACCGCCAGTGACCCGATCAGCACCATGTCGCCGCTGTCCGTGAAGCCGAAGCACGCCCGGCGGCGCGGGTCGTTGAAGTCCTGCACCGCGTACGGGCGGATCTCCTCCGCCGTGCGCGCCTGGCCGTTGTGGACGATCCACCCCCCGGCCAGGAAGCAGTCCGTGTAGTCCGGCATCAGCCGCTGGACCGC
Organism: Armatimonadaceae bacterium; assembly: GCA_035539875.1. GTDB lineage: Bacteria > Armatimonadota > Armatimonadia > Armatimonadales > Armatimonadaceae > CALEKU01. The sequence goes on along the minus strand of DATLHN010000675.1, from coordinate 3,784 downwards.
CGCCTCGTCGTTCATGAACCCCGGCTGGAACGGCGTCACCATCACCCTGCCCGGACCGAAGATCACGAACGGCCGGTTCCGCACGCGCCCCAGCCGGTATTCCGCCGTCTCCGGCTGGAACTCCGTATCGTTCGACGCCTTCGACGGGCCGATCAGCACGTTGTCGTTGCCGCGCAGGTAGGCGTTCGCGAAGAACGTCCCGTTCATCCCCGCGACCCCGCCCGCCTCCTGGACGAACTCGCCGACGCTCTGCCGCACCCCGCCCGTCGAGCGCAGCGTCGTCGGCTTCCCGCCCCGGACGATCCCCAGCTTGACGCCCTCGTACTCGCGCACCTCCAGCACGACCGGGTTGTCCGTCAGCGGCTTCTCCACCACCGTCGCCGGAACGGCGAGGAAGGCGTCCTCGCTGTCCTTCCACGCCTTCTCCAGCCGCGTGTGGATGTAGCGGTTGAGCGCCATCACCCCCGGCGACTCCTCCACCGGCCCGTTGTCGATGGTGAACGCCATCGTGTAGCCCGCGTTCTGCGCCGCCTGATAGGTCTGCGCGTCGCCCTTGCCGTTCGGGTACGCGAAGTAAGGGACGGGGTGCCCGAGCTGCTCCTCGAGGAGCGCCTTGCTCTCGCGCAGCTCCTCCTCCTGCTGGCTCAGCGGCAGCTTGCTCATGTCGTCCGGGTGCGACTTCGTGTGCGACCCGATCGTCACCAGCCCGTCCGCGTCCAGCGCGCGCAGCGTCTCCCAGTCCATCTTCGGGTGCGCGTTCGCCTTGTCCCCGACGAAGTTGGTGTGGACGAACATCGCGGCGGGCCAGTTGCGCTGCTTCAGGAGCGGGTACGCGATGTCGAAGAAGCCCTGGTAGTTGTCGTCGAACGTCAGAACGACGGCGTTGTAGGGCACGGACTCGCCCCGGGTGAGGTGCCGGTGCAGCTGCTCCAGCGAGATCGGCACCGCGCCCTTCTCCTCCAGGAACTGAAGCTGCTTCTCGAACTCCTCGCGCGTGCAGTCGAAGTAGACCGAGCCCTTGCCCCGCTCCTCGATGATGTCGTGGTACATGATGACCGGGATGCGCGCGTCCTGCGAACGCCCGGTCATCTCCTCGTACACCGTCTTGTCGAACGGCGGCGGCCCCAGCGGCGAGGGCGACGCCGCCACGACGGGCGCGGCCCCGGGTGCGCCGCCGGGCGAGGCGGCAGGCTTCTTGCCCAGCAGGCTCCCGACGGTGTCGCAGCCGGAGAGAACGGGAAGGGTCGCCGCCGCGGCGAGGGCGGCCAGCAGGGGAGACAGACGTCGTAGGGGGCGGCGAACAGCGGTCACGCGGAACCTCCAGGCGCGCGGGAGTGGCGCCGCCGCTTCACGGCGGCGGCAAGCACTCGAGAAGATGCAGACGAATGGCTACGAGAAAGAACACCGGGCATCGCGCGTCGCCCTCAGTATAGCACACCCCCCGTCACGCCTCATGCGGACTCCGCAGGAACGGCGGCATGAGGAACGGCGGCATGAGGAACGGCGGCATTCGGCTCCTTCCGGTACCGGACCCGCAGTTCGAGGAAGGGCTTTTCTATCAGGTGGTACGTCATCGCCGACACGAGAAGGGTTACCGGCAGCAGAACCAGACCGGCGTTCAAAAGCGCGCTGACCAGCGGCGAGAACGGCAGCCCCGTCAGATAAATGCCGCGCTCCGCGCTCAGGCTCAGGAGCACGTAGTGCAGCAGGTAGATAGAGTAGCTGAGCGTTCCGACGGCGCACAGGGCGCGCGACAGCCCGCCCGGCACCCGCGCCGAGAGCGGCAGGTACGTCAGGATCACGGCCGCCCAGCAGGTCCCCTCCCACGTCGGCCAGAAGATCCAGTGCGCCCCCGTGCGGGGCCAGCCGCCCCCCACGTGAAAGACGTGCAGCGACGCCATGGTCAAAAGGCCCGCGGCTAGAAACCGCCACAGACCGGGCAGCCCCGCCGCCGCGGCAGCCTGCCCGCGGCTCCCCTGCTGCCGGGCGTACGCCAGACCCGCCAGCATCCCCAGCGCGAACTGATCGAGGCGGCCCACCAGGGTCCAGTAGGCAACGTCCCGCACTTCCGCGCCGCTCAGGTACGCCATCGCGCGAAAGACGGTGAACAGCGCCATCAGGCCGAGCAGGTACCGCGCCCCGTACCGCCGCGCGAACAGCAGCAGGAACGGAAACAGCAGGTAGAACTGGAATTCGACCGTGATCGTCCAGAACATCTCGCTGAACGGTCCGGCGTTGAGCCGTCCCGGCAGGTTCTCGAGGAGAAAGAGCGTCTGGAACAGACCGCCCGGCGTGAACCGGTCCCGGTACGTATAGGCCCCCACGAAGAGCAGCGTCAGATACAGCGGGAAGATGCGCAGGACCCGGTTACGCAGGAACTTACCGTAGACGAGATCGCTGTCGCGCGCGCCGTAGGTGAAGATAAACCCGCTCAGGACCATGAACAGGGCGACGGCGGTATGCCCCTCCACCACGGGCGTCCAGAGAGGGTTGCGCGTCTCCGGCCACTTGCCCGGGTCGAACGGCGCTCCGTACAGCAGACGATGACTGTACAGCTGGACCCCGTGGTACAGGACGATCAGCAGGGCGGCGACCCCCCGGAGGTGGTCCACCCCCGGCAGGTACTGTATGTTCGCGCTTTTCATGCGGGGGTGCGGCCTGCGGCTCTCAGACGCCCGGCGCGGAGCCCGGCGGCAGGCGGCGCACCGTGCCCGGGGCCTTCGGCGTGCCGTCGGTCGCACTGGCGATCGCCGCGAAGCAGAGCGCGAGCCCCTTCAGGTTCTCCTCCGCGCCGTTCAGCGGCTCCCGGCCCTCCTCGATCGCGCAGAGCAGTTCGCTCATCGTGCCGTGGAACCCGTCGGGGAACCACTGCCCCTCCAGCGCGGGCGACGCCGCCCCCGCCTCCGTGTACAGCGTCACCGTCTGCTCCCCCAGGTTCGGCCCCTCGCTCGCGATGCTGCCCGCCGTGCCGCCGACGTACGTCCGGTCGCGCGACCCGTGCTTCAGGTGCGCGTCGAAGACCGCCGACCCCTGCCCCCCCGCGAACGAGAACACCGCCTGCGCCAGCATCGGCGGCTCGATCTCCTGCCCCGCCGCCCGCGTCCGCGTCGCGTAGACCTCCGTCACCTCCCGGTCGCCGAGCAGGTGCCGCGCGAAGTCGAACCAGTGGATGGCAAAATCGTAGAGCACCACGTCGCGTATCTTCTCGAACGGCTTGCCCTTGATCCAGGTGTGGTCCCAGTGGACCCCGAGGTGGATGCTGACCACGTCGCCGATCAGTCCCGCCCGCACCGCCTGCCGGATGTACGCCCAGTGCGGCGACCAGCGCCCGTTCTGGTTGACCGCAAGCTTCCGCCCGTTCTCGCGCGCCACGCGCACCAGGCGCTCGCCGGTGTCCAGGTCCAGCACGAACGGCTTCTGGCTCAGCACGTGCTTCCCCGCCTTCAGCGCCTCCTCGATCAGCGTCACCCGGTCGTGCGGGTGCGTCGCGATGTCCACCACCTCGATGTCGTCCCGGTCCAGCACCTTCCGGTAATCCGTCGTCGTCATCGCCTCCGGGTAGAACTCCGCGCGCCGCTTCTCGATGCGCTCCGGTATCAGGTCGCACAGCGCCGCCACGTCGTACCCTGCCCGCTTGTACGCCGTCAGGTGGTGCTGCGTGATCCCCCCGCACGCGATCATCCCGATCTTGGGCCGGTACCGCTCCGGGTCCCGCGGCCGGTACGCCAGCTGCGGCGCGGCCTGCCGCCCCCCCGCAACGCCCCCCGCGAGCGTGTAGTCGTCG
>DATLHN010000674.1:0-6236 GCA_035539875.1 Armatimonadaceae bacterium | reverse complement strand
CCCCCGCCCCGTGTTGCACGCGGAGAGGACGGCCATCCCCGCCTTCAGGCGCATCCCGAAGACTTCCCACGCCTGGAGCGCGCCGTCGTCGGAAAGGCTCGCGTCGCTCCCCGGCGTCAGCAGCAGGCCGCTAGCCATCGGCACGGTCAGGCGGAGCACGCCGTGGGTCGCCAGGTGGACGATGTCGGCGGCGGGCAGTGCGGCGCGCACGCCCCCCTCGCTCGCCCGCTCTCCGAGCAGCGGCGTCGCCCCGTAGAGCGCGGCGACCTCGCGCGCCTCGGCGCGGGACGCGGGAAGGGGTTCCGGCGCCTTGCCGTCCACGTAGAGGTAAGAACGGCTCGCCGCGCCGCCGCTGACAGCCGCGCCGAACGCCGGGTCGCCCACCACCAGAGCGGTCGGGGCGGCAACACTTGCGCCGCCGCTTCGCCCGCCGGTGCGCCCCTGCGCGAAGACGGTCAGCGACGGGGCGTACGTCAGGGGCGTCGTCAGTCCGAGGTAGACGGGCTTGCCGCCGCCCGGCTCCTCGCCCGTCACGAGCGCGGCGAACGGGGTTTCCCAGAGGAAGTCGTCGGGCGAGACGATCAGCCGCTTCGCCCCGAGCACCGCGGCCCGCGCCTCCCCGGGGAAGAGCGCGTCGAACAGCGCGCGCCCCGCCTTCGCAGTGTCCGCCGCCGACGCCTTCGGGTCGCTCGCCGCCTTCCGCAGGTCTGCCACCAGCTTCCGCAGCGCCGAAGCGGTCGCGGGGATGAGAACGATCCGCACCGGCCGCGCGGTGTCCGCTGGCACCAGGAAGAGCAGCGAGACGCCTTCGCCGACGGCAAACGCGGCGTAAAGCGCGCCCTCGGGAAGCGCCGCGCGCAGGGCGGCGGGATTCTGCGGGGTGGTGGTTTCGCGGGTGGCGCGGGCGAGCGCGGCGCGCAGGTCTACCCAGCGCGCCTCCGCCTCGGCGCGGGCGCGGGCGTACTCCGTCTGCACCGCCGCGAAGCGCGCCTCCGCTTCGGAGACCGACTTCGCGCCGCCGCCGAGGCGCGCCTTCTGCACCTCCAGCATCGCGCGGTCGAGGGCGACGAGCGCGCCGTCCCGCCGCCGCACCGCCGCCTGGTGGGCGTCCCAGGCCGCCGCACCGGCACCACCACCGCCGCTGCCGCCCGCCGAAGCGCCGCCGCTGTCCAGCAGGCGGCGGTCCAGGAACGTCTGCGCGAGCGCCTGCGCCCGGCTCTGTTCCAGCGTCTCCAGCGCCGCCTCCACGCGCCCGAGGTCGAAGCGGCTGTACATCAGTAACGCGGCCACGTCCCAGTGGCTGCCCGCGAACGCCTGCCGGGATTCGTCCCCGGCGAGACTGAATCCTTCGCGCCGCACCCGCTCCCACGCCGCCTCGAACAGTTTCTCCGCGCCGGCAAGGTCCTTCCGCCGGAGGAGGACGATCCCCATCGTCTTGCGCAGCAGCACCGTCCCCAGCGCGTCCGGCGCGGCCCGCTCGCTCTGCACCAGGGCACGCTTCAGCAAGTCCTCCGCGGCGGCGAGGTCGCCGCGGTCCAGCGCGAGCCGGGCAAGATTGTGCTGGACGACGACGTGCAGGCGGGAGCCGGGGACGTGCTTCTCGCAGAGGGCGAGGGCGCGCCGGTAGGCCGCCTCGGCGTCGGCGGGCCGCCCGTTCAGGGCGGCGAGATTTCCCTGCGTGTTCAGCGCCGCCATCAGTCCCGTCGACTCCGAGTCGCGCTTCTCGTGCAGGGCGACCGCCCGCGCGACCAGCGTCCCCGCCCCGTCCAGATCGCCCCGCTCCTGCAGGACGAGCGCGAGGTTCGCGAGCGGCACGGCGGCCCGCGTCGAATCCGGCGCGGCCTTCTCGGTGACGGCGAGCGCGCGCCGGTAAAGGTCCTCGGCGACGGTGAGGTCGCCCCGCTCGCGCGCGACGTTCCCCAGGCTGACCCAGCCCTGCGCGAGGTCCACGGAGCCGGGGGCCGACTTCTCCCAGATGTCCACGGCGCGGCGGAAGCGCGCCTCCGCCTCCCCGAGGTCGCCCCGGCCGAAGGCGACGTCCCCCAGGTTGTTCCAGAGCAGGGCGACGCGCGGGGAGTTCGGGCCGACCTTCTCGTAGACGCCCAGGCCGCGCCGCAGCAGCGCCTCCGCGTCGTCGTACTGCCCGCGGGTATCCGCGAGGCCGCCGAGGTTGATGAGCGTCGCTACGATGTCCACCGAGTTCGGCGCGGCCTTCTCGTAGAGCGCCAGCGAGCGGCGGAACCGCTCCTCCGCCTCGGCGATCGCGCCGCGCGCGTCCGAGATCGTCCCGAGGTTGTTCCAGACCTGCGCCTCGTAGACGCTGCCGGGGGCGTGCTTCTGGTAGAGGGCCAGCGCCCGCGTGGAGGCGGCGTCCGCCCCGGCCAGGTCTCCCTTCGCGCGCAGGACCAGCCCGAGGTTGGCCAGACTGCGGGCGACCTCCTCCGAGTCGGGAGACGCCTTCTCGAAGATCGCCAGGGCTTTCCGGTGGGCGTCCTCGGCGGCGGCCAGGTCGCCCCGGTCCTCGGCGACCAAGCCGAGGTTGTTCAGCGCCCGGGCGGCGGCCTCCGATCCGGCCCCTTCGCGCTTCTCGCGGATCGCCAGCGCCCGCCGGTGCGACGCCTCCGCCTCTTTCAGTTCGCCGCGGAGCCGGAGGGTCGTGCCCAGGTTCGTCAGCGCGTCCGCGAGTTCGGGCGAGTCGGGGGCCGCCTTCCCCGCGGTCGCGACCGCGCGGCGGCCCAGCTCCTCTGCCCGCGCCAGGTCGCCCTTGCTCTCGGCGACGTCCGTCAGCGCCGTCAGCGCCGCCGCCACCTCCGCCGAGCCCGGCCGCAGCTTCTCCCGAATCGTCAGACCGCGGCTCAGGTATCCCTCGGCGGCGTCCAGGTCGCCCCGCTCCCGGGACAGGGCGGAGAGCATGTCGAGCGTGTTGAGCAGGGTTTCGGAGTCCGGAGCGTGCTTCTGCTTGAGTTCCAGCGCGGCCCGCAGAAGTTCCTCGGCGGCCTCCCTCTCGTCCGCCTCGGCGAAGCGCCCGCCGACGTCGTTGAGCACCTGCGCCGCGGTGAGGGGCCACTTCGCCTCCTCCCGCGCCAGCTTGATCAGCCCCTGGCGAATTATCACCTGCTCGTCCGGGAGCGCGCCGTAGACCAGCAGGCCCACCCAGCCCGCCGCCTCCAGCTTCCCGGGGCCGTATCCCACCTTCTGCCAGGCGTCTCCCGCCTCCTGCCAGGCATCCAGCCCCTCCTTCGCCCGTTTGAGGGAGAGCAGGCACAGGGCGCGCACCTGGTGACCGCGCGCGATCGCGACGGGGTCGTCCGCCTTCCGCGCGGCTTCGAGCAGCGCGTCGGCCGCGGCGAGCGCCTTCGCGGCGTCTCCCGCCTCCAGAGCCCGGTTCACGGCGTCGAACGCGGGCTGAGTGGCGGCGGAAAGGGCGGGCGGCGGCGGCTCCGCCCGCGGGGCCTGTCGCCCGGCGGCGGTCGCCGCGGCCGACGCACAGGCCAGAAAGGCGACGAGGGCCGCGGCAGCGATGGTGGCGCGTCGGGGGGGCATCAGGGGTTCATTCGCCCCGCCCGCGCGCGCTTCCTGCAACGCAAAAGCAGCGACATTCAACCTGATTATTGTACGGGTATTCGACCGAAATAATGTATAGCGCCCCGTATCGGGCAAGACTAACAAGAGGAGTGTTAGAATAACGTACGCACGATGCGCAGAACGGCTGGCGACAATCCGACCCCGTCCCGCTGCACCGTCGAGATGTTCGGCGGCCTGAGCCTTCGCCTGCCCGGGCAGCGCCCCATCACCCGCTTCCGCACCCAGAAGACCGCCGCCCTGCTCGCCTACCTGGCGTACCACCGGGACCGCATGCACTCGCGCGAGGTGCTCATCGAGCTGTTCTGGCCGGACTCGTCCGCCGGACGCATGAGCCTTTCCGTCGCGCTCTCGGCCCTCCGGGCGCAGATGGAGCCGCCCGGCGTCCCCGCCGGGTCGGTGGTCGTCACCGAGCGCACCCACGTCGGCGTGAACCCGGAGGCGGTCACCACCGACGTCCAGCAGTTCGAAGAGCTTCTGGAGCGCGCGGCGCACGCGGACGACCCGGCGCAGGGGGCCGCGCTGCGCGCCCGCGCCATCGACCTCCACCGCCCGAGCCTGCTCCCCGGCTACTACGACGCCTGGATCACCCCGCAGCAGGAGCGCCTGACGGACCGCTACCTCAACGCCCTGCAGTGGATGATCGTGCACTTCGAGGGCTCCGGGCGTCCGGGCCAGGCCCTGGAGTTCGCGCGGCGCGCGGCGCAGGCCGACCCGCTCTCCGAGGAGGCGGGCCAGGAGCTCATCCGCCTGCTGATCGCCTGCGACCAGGGCGCGGCGGCGGTGACCCAGTACGAGCGAATGGAGGCGGAGTTCCTCGAGAATCGGGGCGAGGCGCCGTCGGAGGCGACGCGCCGCCTGCTCGACCCGCTTGCCGCTGGCGACGCCCCCACCCACGCCCCGCGGCCGGCCGCCCCGCGCGAGACCCGTCCGGCCGCGCCGCACCCGACCGATCCGGGAGAGGCGGCGGCGGGCGGCGGCGCGGAGGCCGTGGGGACCGTGACGGCGGTGGCGGAAGCCGTGGGCGCGAAGCCCGACGCGCAGAGGCGGGTGACGCCGCGCGCGCTCGCACCGGCCGCGCCGCATCCGGTCGAGCACCCGCTCCCCCTGCCCCTTACGCGCTTCTACGGGCGCGACGACGAACTGCGCCGCCTGAACCGGCTGCTGGGCGATCCTACCGCCCGCCTCATCACCGTTACCGGCCCCGGCGGCATCGGCAAGACGCGACTCGCCCTCTCGCTCCTCTCCGGGATACGCGACCGGCGCGACCGGAACCGCCCCGGCGAGGAGGCCGGAGAGGAGTGGGAGGAGATCCCGCCCCTGATGCGCGAATTCCTCGACCGGGATTTCGCCGGGGGCGACAGCGCTAAAGAAGGCCAGGACCCGAACGCTTTCGAGGGCCCGACCTTCTTCGTCTCGCTCGCGCATCTTACGGACGCGGCGCTGATCCCGGCGGCGCTGCGCGAGGCGGTCGGCGCGAGCCCCGGCGGTGCGGCGGATTCGGACCCTCTCGCGCCCGTGGTGCAAACCCTGGCGGGTTTCCCGAACGCCCTCCTCACGCTGGACAACTTCGAACACCTGACCGAGGAGGGCGCCGAGGTAGTGGAGACGCTGCTGATGCGCGTGCCCGGCCTCACCTGTCTGGTCACGTCGCGCCAGCGACTGCTGCTGGAAGGCGAGCACGAGTTCGCCCTCGGCTCATTGCCGCTCCCTCGGGTGGATTCCGCGCCTCTCGGGGCCGACGACGCGCCCCTGGAGGAGCTGGAAGTGCTGCTCCGGCGCAGCCCCCCGGTGGCGCTGTTCGTGGACCGGGCGCAGCTCGCGCGGCCGGACTTCCAATTGACGCGGCGCAACGCCGCCGCGGTCACCGACCTCGTCGCCCGCCTGGAGGGCATCCCCCTCGCCATCGAGCTTGCGGCGGCCCGCGCACAGGTGCTCACGCCGAACCAGATACTGGAGCAGTTCGACCGGCGCTTCGACCTGCTGGTGAGCCGCACGCGCGCGCGCGGCGCACTGGAGCGGCACCGGTCGCTCCGGGCGACGCTCGCGTGGTCGTACGACCTGCTCCCGGACCCGCGCCTCCAGCGTCTGTTCGCGCGCCTCTCGGTATTCCGGGGCGGGTGGGACGTGGAGTCGGCTCAGGCCGTCGCGATCGACACCTTCCCCGACCGGGAGATGCGCCGCCTGTATCTCCTGGACGCCCTCGCGCAGCTCGCCGACGCGTCGCTCATCCGCTCCGAGGAATCGCAGGACGCGCACGGCGAGCCCTGCCTGCGCTTCACGATGCTGGAGACGCTGCGGGCGTTCGCGGAGGAGTGCCTGGAGGCCGACGAGGAGGAGACGCTCCGGAGCGCCCACGCCCTCTACTTCCTGCACCGCGCGGAGGAGGAGGAGGCGCGCGTAAAGCACGACGCTTCCGCCGAGCCCGCGGCGCTGGCCCACCTGGACGCCGACCGGGGCAACCTGCGGACCGCCCTCAACGAGCTGTCGCGGGGCGGAAAGGGAGAGGACGATCTGTACCTCACCCGCCTCGTCGTCGCTCTGTACCGCTACTGGCGGGGCCGCGGCCACGTCCGCGAGGCGAGCACCTGGTTCAACAACGCCCTAGCGCGCCGCGAGCGCCTCCGCGTGCTGGAGATAGACGGCGTCCTCCC
>DATLHN010000673.1:0-6199 GCA_035539875.1 Armatimonadaceae bacterium | reverse complement strand
AGGCGATCCGCTACCACTCCCTGCTGATCGACCGCGACACGCTCCCAGACTGCCTGGAGGTGTCGGCGGAGACGGCGGAGGGCGAGATCATGGGCGTCCGGCACAGGACGCTCCCGGTGGAGGGCGTCCAATTCCACCCCGAATCGGTGCTGACCGAACACGGAAAGCGCCTGCTCGCGAACTTTGTCGGCGCGGGGGAGGTACCCGCGTGATAAAGGACATTCTGCGCCGCCTGGTCGAAGGAGAGCGGCTGAGCACCGACGAGGCGGCGGCCGCGATGGCGTCGGTCATGGACGGCGAGGCGACCGCTGCCCAGATCGCGGGGATGCTCACGGCGCTGCGCATGCGCGGCGAGACCGTGGACGAGATTACCGGGTTCGCCCGTGTCATGCGCGAGCGCGCCGTCCGCGTCACGACCGCGCGCACGCCGCTGATCGACACGTGCGGCACGGGCGGGGATTCCGTGAAGACGTTCAATATCTCGACCTCCGCGGCGTTCGTGGTCGCCGGGGCGGGGGTCGGGGTCGCCAAGCACGGCAACCGGGCGGTCACCAGCAAGTGCGGCTCCGCCGACGTGCTGGAGGCGCTGGACGTCCGGCTGGACCTGACGCCGGAGGCGGTGGGACGGTGCATCGACGCGGCGGGGATCGGGTTCCTTTTCGCGCGCAGCCACCACCCGGCTATGAAGCACGCCGCGCCGGTGCGCGCCGAACTCGGCGTCCGGACCATCTTCAACGTCCTCGGCCCTCTCACCAACCCGGCGGGGGCCACGCGCCAACTGATCGGGGTCTTCGATCCCGCGCTCTGCGAGCCGCTGGCCCGGGTCCTGGGTAACCTGGGCGCGGAGCACGTGATGGTCGTCCACGGCGGGCCGGGACTGGACGAGGTCGCGACCTTCGGCGAGACGACGGTCGCCGAGTACGAGAACGGCGACGTGCGCACCTACGCCCTGAGGGCGGACGACTTCGGCTTACCGGGCGCGGACCCGAACGACCTCGCCGCCGGGTGTGACGCCGCCGAGAACGCACGGCACCTGACGGACGTGCTGGAGGGGACGCCCGGCCCGCGCCGCGACGTCGTGCTCGCGAACGCGGCGGCGGCGCTCCGGGTGGCCGGGGTCGTGAGCACCCTGCGCGACGGCGCGGCGCTTGCGGCAGAGACGATCGATTCGGGGGCGGCGCGGGAGCGCCTGACCCACCTGATTCAGTGTACGCGGGAGGCGGCGGAGAAGGTATGACGGGGACGATACTCGACCGGATACTGGAGACGAAGCGCGCGGAGGTCGCCGCGCTGAAGGGCACGCGAAGCCGGACGGCGCGCGAGTGGATGGAGCAGTGTGAGGACCTTCCGCCGACGCGCGGCTTCAAGGCCGCCCTCGCCGCGGCCGCGCCGAACGTCGCCCTGATCGCCGAGGTGAAGAAGGCGTCCCCGAGCAAGGGGGTCATCCGGCCCGACTTCGACCCGGTCGCCATCGCCCGGGCTTACGAGGCGGGAGGCGCGACGTGTCTGTCGGTTCTGACCGACGAGACGTACTTCCAGGGGAGCCTCGCCTACCTCGGCGCGATCCGGGACGCCGTGGGCCTGCCGCTCCTGCGGAAGGACTTCATCATCGACCCCGTCCAGGTGTACGAGGCGCGGCTGGCCGGCGCGGACGCGGTCCTGCTGATCGTTGCCGCCGTGCCGTCGCCCGCGCGTCTCGCGGAGCTACGGCATGTCGCGGAGGCGCTCGGCATGGACGCCCTGGTGGAGGTCCACGACCGGCGCGAGGTGGAGATCGCCGCCGAGTCCGGCGCGACCCTGGTCGGTGTGAACAACCGCGACCTGAAAACGTTCGACGTCCGCCTGGAGACCACGGCGGAACTGGCGCGGTTCGCACCGGCGGGCGCGCTGCTCGTGTCCGAGTCGGGCGTCTTCACGCCGGGGGACGTCGCGACGGTGGCTGCGGCGGGCGCGCGCGCCGTGCTCGTCGGCGAGTCGCTGATGCGGGCGTCGGACATCGAGGCGGCGACGCGGGCACTTCTCGGGAAATCTTGATCGGGGACGATACGCACCCATGAGTACGACGGCTTTTCTGACGACGCTTGGCGGGACCACCGGCGGCAACCCGATGCCGGACGTGCATAACAACGCGCACGTCCACCTGCCGCCGAACTTCACGGCTTTCGACACCGTGGAGCAGGCGGTGGACCTCGCCGCCGCGCAGGGGGTGCGCGTCCTCGGCGCGAGCAACTACTACGACTACGGCGTCTACCGCGACTTCGCGGCGCTCGCCCGGGACCGGGGCGTCTTCCCGCTCTTCGGCCTTGAGATCATCACCCTGATCGACGAACTGCTGGAAGCGGGCGTCAAGATCAACGACCCGGGCAACCCCGGCAAGATGTACGTCTGCGGAAAGGGCATCACCGGCTTCGACCCGATGAACGCGGAAGCCGCGGGCCTGCTGGAGGTCATCCGCCGCAACGACTCCGAGCGCATGGAGCAGATGACGTCGCGGATGGCCGAGGTCTTCTCCGCGAACGGCGTCGAGACCGGTCTGGACGCGGCGGGCGTGCGCGCCCGTATCGCGCGGCGACACGGTTGCCCGATCGAGCGCGTCTACCTCCAGGAGCGGCACGTCGCCATGGCGTTCCAGGAGGCGGTGTTCGAGCGGGTGGCGCCAGCCGACCGGCCCGCCGCGCTGGCCACCCTCTTCGGCGTCCCCTCAAAATCGCCGGACGACCCGGTCGGGGTGCAGGGCGAGATTCGGTCGTACCTGATGAAGACCGGGAAGGCGGCCTACGTCCCGGAGACGTTCGTCGGCTTCGATCACGCGTACCGCCTTATCCTCGCGCTCGGCGGCATCCCGTGCTACCCGACGCTGGCCGACGGCACGACGCCCGTCTGTGCCCACGAGGAGTCGGTCGAGGATCTGATCGCCGATCTGAAGGCGCGCGGCGTCCACTGCGCGGAATTCATCCCCATCCGCAACAGCCCCAAAGTACTCGGCGACTACGTCCGCGCGATGCGCCGTGCGGGCCTGGTCGTCACCGCAGGAACGGAGCACAACACGCTCGACCTGCTGCCCATCGCGCCGACCTGCCTCGACGGCGCGCCCATCCCGCCGGACGTTCAGGCCGTCTTCGACGAGGGCGCGTGCGTCGTCGTCGCGCACCAGTACCTCACCGCGAACGGCGATTCCGGCTTCGTGGACGCCGCGACAGGCGCGCCAAACCCTGAGTACGACACGGACGACGCGCGCATCGCGGCCTTCGCGAAACTCGGCGCGGAAGTTCTCGCGCGATACCAGGCTGCGGCCGCCTGACGGAGTGACGGCAACAACCGATCCGACTGCTCTTGACTTAGAGCGCGCTCCGAGCGGTACGCTGACCTGGAAAGGGACGTGAGCAGAGCGATGGCAGAACAGATAGCCGACTCCGATGACTGCCGGTTCACCGTGCAAGAGGCGGCGGAGCGGACGGGTCTGAGCGTCCACACGCTGCGCTACTACGAGCGAGCGGGCCTCATCCCGTCCGTCGGACGGGACGCGGGGAGCGGGCACCGCCGCTACAGCGCGCAGGACCTGCGGGGAATCCATTTCCTCCGGAAGATGCGCGCCACCGGCATGCCGATCCGCGAGATGCAGCGGTACGTCGTCCTCTACCGCGTCGGCGACGATTCGCTCGCGGAGCGGCGTCGGATGCTGGAGGAGCGCCGGTGTGCGGTGCTCGCGCAGATCGAGGAGTTGCAGGGCAGCCTCGCGGCCATCGACTTCAAGCTCGCCTCCTACGCCCGTCTCGGGCCGGAACGGAACTGGGACGGAGACGGCTGCAAGGAGTAGCACCATGATACCGGAGCGAGAGTTGGGGCGGTCGGGCCTGCGCGTGTCGGCGCTGGGGCTCGGCTGCATGGGGATGTCGGAGTTCTACGGCGCGGGGGACGAGGCGGAGTCCGTCGCGACCATCCACCACGCGATCGAGATCGGCGTGACGTTCCTCGATACCGCCGACATGTACGGAGTGGGGAGGAACGAGGAACTGGTCGGCAGGGCGATCCGGGACCGGCGCGACCGGGTGACACTCGCCACGAAGTTCGGCAACGTCCGCGGGGAGGACGGCTCGTTCCAGGGCGTCAGCGGGAAGCCGGAGTACGTCCGTCGGCAGTGCGAGGCGTCCCTGAAGCGGCTCGGCGTGGACGTGATCGACCTCTACTACCAGCACCGCGTGGACCCGGAGACGCCGATCGAGGAGACCGTCGGTGCGATGGCGGAACTCGTCCGCGAGGGCAAGGTCCGTTACCTCGGGATGTCCGAGGCCTCGGCGGCGACCCTGCGGCGCGCCTGCGCCGTGCATCCGATCGCCGCCCTCCAGACGGAGTACTCGCTCTGGAGCCGGGACCCGGAGGATGAAATACTCCCGGCCTGCCGCGAACTGGGCGTCGGGTTCGTAGCCTACAGCCCGCTCGGGCGCGGCTTTCTGACGGGACAGTACAAGACGATCGATGATTTCGCCCCCGACGACTACCGCCGACATTCCCCGCGCTTCGAAGGCGAGAACTTCCAGAAGAACCTGGCCGTCGTGCGGAGGGTCGAGGAGCTGGCGGCCGAGAAAGGCGTAACGCCGTCTCAACTCGCGCTCGCCTGGGTCCTGGCGCAGGGGAATGACGTCGTCCCGATCCCCGGCACTAAGCGGCGCAAGTATCTCGACGAGAACGCTTTCGCGGTGAACGTCACGCTCAGCGTCGAGGAACTCGCGCACATCGACTCGCTGCTGCCGCAGGGGGTTGCCGCGGGGGAGCGCTACCCCGAGTCATCCCTGCGCTTCGTGAACGGCTGACTCCCGAGGGCCGAAGGACGGGCGGCGGACGCGTTTGCGCCCGCCGCCCGTTCGTTCCCGGTCCGACGTTACTTCGCGCCGGAGACGTCGAAAACGTAGCCGTGCGTGGGCGGATCGCCGCCCGCGTCCTCCGTTAGAGTGAGCGTTTTGCCCGCCACCTTCTCCGGCAGGACGAAGAAGAAGCGGAAGCGCACTTCCTCGCCCGGCGCGACGTCGCCCCCTTCGGCCACCTCGGGGCGGGTCGCCTTGAGCAGCGTCTGCGGGTACTCGACCTTCTCGCCGTCGGCGTCGCGCAACTCGGGCGTGAAGGTGGCCCAGTAGTAGCGCTTTGGCGTGTTGGTCGCATTCTTGATGCGGAAGGTGGCCGTAAGGTACCGGTTGCCGTCGCCCGCACTCTGGCCGCGCAGCTCCTCGGTCGTGTAGGCGGCCGACTCGAACTGGACGTCGAACTCGCCGAGCGGGTAGTACGTGTTCGCCTCGGCCGGGATCGCCTTTCGCACCGTCGCGCCCGTCGGGTCGGCCGGATCGGCGATCGGCGCGGGCAGCGGCTTCACTTTGCCGCGCAGGTCGTAGCGGACGACCGGCGACCCGTCGTCGCGGGACACGATGAGCTTCGGTACGACGCCCGCGGCCGGGACGAGGATGGCCGTCTGCACCTCGAGCTTCTGTGCCGGCTTGAGCGTGACCTCGACTCTCTCAGTCGTGCCCTCGCGGGTCACAGACTGGGTAAATTCGTGGTTAACGTCCTTGCTGTCGACGGCGGTAAACTTCAGGTCCGCCCAGTAGTACCGCTGTTCGCGCGGAAGCGGGTTGTGGACCGTGTAATGCAGCACGAGCAGCTTCTGGCTCTTGCCGGGGATGGATGAATACTCGTCCGCATTGAAGCGGGCGGTCGTGTACTCCGCGCTCTTGAGGGTAAAGTTGATCGGCGTGTCCTTGCCGACGGTGTACGTCTGTCCGAGCTTGCCGAAGTCGCCGGGAAGCTGCGTGGTACCGAGGACGATCGGGCCGCCCTTCGCGGGCGCGGGCTTCGGTTTCTGGGAGGCGGCGGCCGGCTTCTTGACCGGCGGCTTCTTCTTCGCCTGCGCGTGGGCGGCGCCGGACGGCGCGACACCCGTGAGCAGGGCCATGCCGATGGCGGGAATCAGGTATGCTTTCATCTTGAGTTTCCTCGAACGAGATTGTGTACGAGTAAGAGCGGCCGGATATCCGGGCGGACAGGGTTTCGGGCAGGCGCGGGTGCGCCGTCCGCGAGGCCGTTCGCGGTCGCGGCAGTCGTCTCGGGACGGCGGGCGTCGGCCCGAGCATCGACCGGGTGCTGTCTCGGTGGTGGCGAAGGAGAGGCGGGCGAGGAGCGTCAGCGACGGGAGAGCGGCGGAGCGAGGCGG
>DATLHN010000672.1:0-4668 GCA_035539875.1 Armatimonadaceae bacterium | reverse complement strand
ATCATCGACTTCGGGGAGAACCAGCCGTTCCCCGGCGCGGAGATGGTGCGGCCCTCCATTGTGGTGCTGAAGCGCGCGCCGCAGGACGGCGGGTTCCGAAGCCTGTTCCTGTCGGCGAAGGTGCCCGAATCTCTGGAGGAGGCGGTCGCGGTGGAAGGGATCGACTGCGACGCGTCGGCGCTGGCGCAGGACGAGTGGACATTCCAGCCCGCCGAACTGACGCTGCTTTTCGAGAAGATCAAGGCGGCGGGTCGGCCGCTCTCCGAGGTCGTCAACGGACGAATGTACCGCGGCGTCCTGACAGGACTCAACGAAGCGTTCCTTATCGACACCGCCACGCGTAACCGCCTGGTGGAGAGCGATAGGACGTGCGCCCCGCTCATCAAGCCCGCGTTGCGCGGCGAAGACCTGCGCCCCTGGTATCAGGAGGACGAAGGTCGTTGGCTTATTCTCGTGCCAAACGGCTGGACGGCCGCAACGTTCGGCGTCGGCCTGTCGGAAGCCGAGGCGTTCGCCCGCCTGAAGGCGCAACACGGACCCGTAGCCGACTATCTGCTCCCATTCCAAGACGCGGCCCGCAAGCGGTGGGACAAAGGCGCGTATTGGTGGGAGTTACGCCCGTGCGACTATTACGCCGACTTCGACAAGCCCAAAATCTTATGGCCGGATATCTCGAAACTGCCCCGTTTCTCGTATGATGCGTCGGGCCAGTACATTAATGACAAAGGCTCGATTGTCGCCGTTGACGACCTTGCACTACTCGCCATCCTCCAGAGCCGCGTTGCCTGGTTTGTCCTGTCGCAAATTGCCGTCCCGCTGCGGCTTCGGGCGGGCCTCTGGCAATACCAGTTGAAAACGCAGTTCGTCTCCCGTATACCCATTCCGGACGTGCCCGAAGGCGACCGCGAAGCCCTCGCCACCCTCGCCCGCGAAATCACCGACCTCTCGCGGGAACGCTACGCCCTCCACGGAAGAACGCGCAAGCGCCTCCGGGACGACCTCGGCGACGGCGACGCCCCTCCCGCCAAGCCCCTGAACCAGAAGCTCACCGCATGGTGGAATCTGCCGGGCCTCCCTGCCCTGCGCGCCGAGATCGGCAAGCTCTACAAGCGCGACATCCCCGTCAAAGAGCGCGACGCCTGGGACGACTACCTCGCCGACCGCCGCGCGGAGCACCGGCGCCTCACCGACGCCATCATAGGCCGCGAGGCCGACCTGAACGCCCGCGTCTACGCCCTCTTCGGGCTGGACGAGGGCGAGATCGCCCGCGTCGAAGAGGTCACCAAGTATCCCTACGGAGAGGTGTGAAGGTCCGCGGGGCGGCCCCGGGGCGAGAAGGAGTAACCGACATGCCGCGGAGCACCCGCGACCCCGAGGAGGAGAGGCACTCCGCCAGCGACCTGATCGCCCTGCTGCTGGCCGAGTCTTCGCCCTAGTCGTCGCGGCCGGGCGCTAGGGCGAAAAACTCGACCTGCAAGTCTCCTTGTGTCCAAGGGTCGTGCGCCTCGTCCGGGCCGTAGGGGCCTTCGTACTCGTTCAGGGCGTCCGCCAGAAACTGGCATGCCTCGTCCCGGAGGGGCGGCACCTCCTCGAGAAGTTTCTCGGCGGCCCTGGTAACTAACTCGACTCGAATGTGGGTGCCCTGCACTCCCACCACTACCGAACCCAGCAGTGCCTGATGCAGGGCGCGCGCCGGGAAGCTGCGGCTGTCCTTCGCGCGCTCGACGACGCCGGGCCATACCTCAGTGAGCGTCGGCAGGTCGAGCCGTTCCTCCTTGCCCACCTCGTCACCAATCATAGCGAAATCCATTCCGGTCTCCTTTCTCGGGTTACGGGCAGGTCAGTCGGACGGACGCGGCGCGCCCCAGTGCGGCGCCCAGTGCCTCCTCGATCGCCTCGCGGTGTCGCTTGTCCAGCCACTCGCGGGCGAACTGCGACGGACAGAGCAGCTCGACCTGCCCCGTCTCCTCGTCGAGTGCGAGCGGGCGCAATGGCTTCAGGTGCGCCTCGAAGGTAGGCCGGTTGACCTGCGCCTCCAGCGCCTTCAGGGCCTCCGACCAAGCCGCGCATAGAAGCGAGTCGCGCAGCTCCCCCGCCACGTCTTCTGCTGTCACGGCGGAGCCGTGTCTGTCTTCCCCCTGGGGGGAATCTATGGGGGGATCTCCCGCCGAAGGCGTAAGGGATTCCGAAGGTATAGACCCCCCGGAGGGTAAGTTAACATACGCCGTTCGGATTCCGGACTCAGGAGACATAGTCTCCGCCGTTCGGGATGCGGACTTCAGAGACGTAGTCTCTGCCGTTCGGATTCCGGACTCATAGGCGGCGGGTTCCGGGCTATGCGTTCGGATTCCGGACTCATAGGCGGACTCCGGCTTCACACGCTTCCCGGACGGCGTCGTCTCCGCGCGATCCCGCTCCTTCTCGGCGCGCAGGAGGTCGTAGCGCTCCAGATCGTCGGGGTGGATCGGGTCATCCATGCAGACCCGGAAGAGGTTAGCAGTACGGTGCGGCTTGCCGCCCTTCATCTGATATTGCTCGAGGCGGCGGACGAACTGCCCCAGTGCTTCGTTGCGTCCGAACTCGGCGAAGAGCGTCGTGCGGCTGACGCCGAGCGCGGCCGCCAGTTCGCGCATGTCCACTTCGCACTCGTCGCGCAGGACGCCGGTCTGAGGGTTGTGGTAGCAGCGGTCGC
Source organism: Armatimonadaceae bacterium (assembly GCA_035539875.1). Classification (GTDB taxonomy): domain Bacteria; phylum Armatimonadota; class Armatimonadia; order Armatimonadales; family Armatimonadaceae; genus CALEKU01. The sequence goes on along the minus strand of DATLHN010000672.1, from coordinate 1,976 downwards.
GCAGGGCGAGCACGACGGCAAGCCCGAGCGGCCCCAACTCCGGCAGCCAGCGATGGATCAGGTAGTGGTTGAAACGCCGCGGCTGGACGATCTCGTTGTACGCCTCCCAGTAGTACGGCTGGAAGGTCGCCGTCGCGCGGTCGGGCTTAGTCGAGGTCGGCAAGCTCCACCCCCGTCTCAAGCTCTAAGATGGCCAGCATCAGGCCGCGCTTGATGATGTCCTGCTTGAGCACCTTCTCCTCCCAGTGCTCGCGCGAATAGCGGGTGATGTAGTCGTCTATGTCCTCGGGCAGCTTCACGGTCACGGCGCGCGGGCGACTCGCCCCCAACTTCCGAACCCTCTTCACCGCGGCCTCATCAGACTGTCGGCCGGCAGTACGGCGGGTCTGTCGGGTGACTGATCTGTCTGTCTGTAATACAGTCTGTTGATCTGTCTGTCTGTCTGTAGGTACATCTGTCAGTGTGTCTGCTGACTGGCTTACCATGTTACTGGTAATATCGCCCGACGCCGGGTCCGCCTGGTCTGGTTGGTCCGGTTCGCTACGACTCTCCCGCTGCTTCTTGACGTTGAGCTGGCGCAGCTCCTCCAAGGGCGTGGTAGCCACGTTACTTCGCCTCCTTTGTTTGGGGCACCGGCCACTTCTTCAGACGCTTCATGTCATCGAGCGTCGCCCGGACCATCTCCGGCGTGACCGGCTTCTGGTCGCTAACGTAGGCGTCGAGGAAGAGGGCAGAGAGAAAGATGCAGACGTCGCGCGGGACGCCCTTAGTGATGTTATAGACCTCTACCAGTGCCTCCGCGGTCAGGAAGGGGGAGAGGTCCGGCACGGGGTCGTCCCCGGCCTTGCTGCCGCTGACCTTCTTCTCGCCTACCTTCGCGCCGCCGATGCGCAGTCGGTGAGCGATCATGCCGAGCATGTCATCGAAGGAGAGCGGGTCCAGGTGCCCCGTATGGGCGATGCGGCTGGTGAACGCTTCCTTGGTGCGCAGCTTGTTGGCGAAGTTGTCCTGGGCAAAGAGGATAACGGTGATAAACTTCTCCGTCGCCGTCTGGAAGTTCGTCAGATCCACTAATGTGTCGATGTTGTCCGGGTGGATCTTTTGCCCCTCATCGAGCACCAGGATCGCGTGACGTCCGCTCTTATGTAGGTCAAGCAGATAGCGCTCGAATAGGCGTCGGTTGTCCCCGTAGTTGCGCGCGGTGCTCTCGACGCCGAATCCGTCCATGATGCGCTTCAGGAAAGCGGCGCGCCCGCGGTCGTCGGCCACCGGCAGGTAGGCGACGGCCTTCCCTGGGTCGTCAGACCAGTCTGCCACCAGCAAGTTTGCGATCGTGGTCTTCCCGCAGCCCACTGGCCCGGTGAGCACAGCCAGGCCGCTCTTGTAGTCGGCGGCGAAGCGCATGCGTCCCTCAGCGAGCTTGTGCCCGAGCGAGCGGAAGGCATAGCGTGGGTCCGGCATGACCGTGAAGGGCATCTCCTTCAGGCCGAAATACGATTCGTACATCCCTCCCCTTTCTCTTGCGTAAACCGTTTACGCGGAAGTAAGTTGCGCTATTATGCTTGTGGTCAGGACAAACTGTCAAGCACTGAACTAGGTGGTATAGCCTGCTTTTTTGCCCGCTTGTTAATGCGTCAAGGACATGAATACAAAAAGTACATCCGGATGAGGGCGTTAAGGCCACTTGTAGGGAACAAGATTCGCCTTCGTCGGATTACTCTAGTCGGCTTACTCCAGGGGGTTGCAAAACCCCTGGACGTTCGCAACGGGCAGAGCGAGCCGATGGGCGGCGGAGCCAGAGCCGATGGACGGCGGAGCCGGGGAGGCGCGCGCCGGCGGCGGCGAACGGTTCCCTTACCGGCGGCGACGACCGACGCCGGAGGAGGAAACCGCCCATGACGACGCCAGAGCCCCCTGACACTGCCGCAGCCGCCACATCGCGGCTGCTAGGGGCCGACCCGGGCGACCCGGACACC
>DATLHN010000671.1:0-2588 GCA_035539875.1 Armatimonadaceae bacterium | reverse complement strand
CAACGTCGCCGCCGCTCCGCTGGAGCCGCAGCCCGGTGGCAACATGCAGGGTTACGGCGGAACGTTCCACCTGAACTAAGCCGCTCCCCCCTCGCATAGAGGCAAGCAAGCAAAACCGCCCCCGCGCTCTGCGCGGGGGCGGTTTCTTCTTTAGTGGTTCACTTCGACACGAGTTCGGCGGCGCGGGCGACGTCGCGGCCCATGCCAGCGATCAGCGCCTCCAGGGACGCGAACTTCTCCATGCCGCGCAGGAAGTGGCGGAACTCCAGGGTCAGCGTCTCACCGTAGAGGTCGCCGTCGAAGCCGTCCATCAGGTACGCCTCCACCGTGGTCGGTGCGTCCTCACCCTGCGCGACCACCGTCGGGTTTGTCCCGACGCTGATCGCGGCGCGGTGCCACGAGACGTCGGAGCCCCGGCCCAGGGCGGCACGGCCCGCGTAGACGCCGGGGCCGGGCAGGAGGACGGCCGGGTCGGGGAGCACGTTCGCGGTGGGGAAGCCGATGGTGCGCCCGAGCTTCCGGCCGTGGACGACCGGGCCGCGCAGGGTAAAGGGCCTTCCCAGCAGCGCGGCAGTTCGGCTTCACGGTACGGGTGGTGCCCACCGTGTCCGTCGAAGGGGTTCCCGCCCGCTCCTCGGAGATACGCCGCCGGGTCGCCGCGGGGCAGGTCGCCGAGGCTGCCGCGCTGCTGGGCAGGCCCTTTAGCCTGCGCGGCCCGGTCGTCCACGGCCGGAAGCTCGGGCGCACCATCGGCTTCCCCACCGCGAACGTTCTCCCAGACCCGTCCGTCCTCATGCCCGGCCCCGGAGTCTACGCGGGCCGCGCCGCCCTGGGCCGGGGCTCCGACGTCTCGTGGCACCGCGCCGCGATCAGCGTCGGGACGAACCCGACGGTAGTCGCGCAAGGCGAGGACGCGCCGACCACGGTGGAGGCGTACCTGATGGACGGCTTCGACCGCGACCTCTACGGCGAGACTCTGACTCTGGAGTTCCGCCACTTCCTGCGCGGAATGGAGAAGTTCGCGTCCCTGGAGGCGCTGGTCGCCGGTATGGGCCGCGACGTCGCCCGCGCCGCCGAACTCGTGTCGAAGTGAACCACTAAAGAAGAAACCGCCCCCGCGCTCTGCGCGGGGGCGGTTTTGCTTGCTTGCCTCTATGCGAGGGGGGAGCGGCTTAGTTCAGGTGGAACGTTCCGCCGTAACCCTGCATGTTGCCACCGGGCTGCGGCTCCAGCGGAGCGGCGGCGACGTTGGCCGTGGTCGAAGCGTTCGACTGCGGCGGGAAGTAGATGGTCTTGGTGCCGACGCCGCGACCCGCGAAGTACGGGTTGCCCGCGGAGGCGTCCCAGGTGACCTTGAACCACTTCACGTGGCCGTCGGCGAAGGAGAAGTTGCCGCCCTCGCTGTGGCGGGTGACATCCTCGAACTTGGCGATGTCACGCAGGTTGGTGGCGGTAAAGGTGCCGGGGGTGGCGGCAGCGCCCGGGGCGTTGACCGCGTGGCCGACGTTCATCGTCACCTGGCCGGCAGCGCCGTTGGTCTGACCGGTGGAGGTGCCGTTGGTCAGCGGGATCGCCGAGTCCATGTTGAGCGGGTTCGAGCCGGTCGAGTCCGAGGTCAGGACGGTGTTCGCGACGCCGGACAGGGCGGCCTGCGAGCGGGTGGCGAGCAGGTCGTTGTAGACGTAGTCGGTGTTCGCGGTGCCGCGCGGGCCGGACGGGTCGTTGAAGATGTCACGGCTCTTGACGTACGGGCTGATCAGGCCGGGGACGTTGATGCCGGCCGGGCCGGGGGTGGCGTCCGACGTGTAGTCGGAACCCCAGTGCTGGCCGAAGGTGCCCGCGCCGAAGACGCCGCGACCGGCGATCGGGGGGAACTTCTCATCGTAGTCCTGGATGTACTGCATGAAGGCCAGAGCGATCTGCTTCTGGTTGCTGGCACCCGAGGACTGGCGGGCCTTGGCGCGGGCCTTGGCGAAGACGGGGAACAGGATCGCGGCGAGAATCGCGATGATGGCGATGACGACGAGCAGCTCGATAAGGGTGAAGCCGCGTCGCGTCTGGGTTCGGGAGCTCATGTAAGCTCTCCTCCTAACGTGGAAATGATGAATGATGGAATGCGAGGGGAGTGGCCAAGGCCACGCCGCCTCAGGCCCATTATAACACGGCTTGCGGCCATGTCAAAGTTGCGGACCTGATTAATGGACGAAGCGACTCGCCGCCGTGTTCCGCGCGGGCGGTCGAGCGGGTCATCTTCCCGCAGGAACAAGCCGCAATGCGCGCGAAGATAAGCGCGAAATCAAACGATTTTCCGTCTCACGCCCCCTCCTGAGCCCAGGTCCCGCGCCCATGCCCCGACAAACCGACCCAGCCGCCACCGCACTTGTTGAAAAAAAAATGCCGGACCCGCTCCTCGCGGCTCTGGCCGGAGTGGCGTTTCTCATAGTGCTGCTCCTCCTGCGTCCCTTCGCGGGCGTCCCGATGAACGACGACTTCTCCTACGCCCGTAACGCCGCAAAGCTCGCCGAGACGGGGCGCATGGGCTACAACAACTGGGGGCAGCCGCTGCTGATCCCGCAGGCTCTGGCGGG
>DATLHN010000670.1:0-29421 GCA_035539875.1 Armatimonadaceae bacterium | reverse complement strand
ACGCGGGCGCGCGGGCCGGCCGCGAGGCGGCGGCGGTTCGCGGCGCGGGTCGCGGGAGTCGCGCGCCAATACGCGCTTCCTCTACGACGTCACGGGCATCTCCCTTGTAGCGGTCGGCCTCGTGCTGCTCGCCACGCTGCTGTTTCCGTCGTCGCACGCGGGCGAGAACGTCTTCGGCTCGGCGGTCGTCAGCGGCATGCGCCTGCTGGTCGGGGAGGGGGCGTGGGCGTTCCCGGTCGTGCTCATCGCGGCGGGGACAATGCTAGCCGTGGGTAAGAACCGCTCCTGGGACAACACGCTCGGCGCGACCCTGCTCTTCCTCGTCTTCGTCGCCTGGTGGCACCTCGGGCACGTCCCCATCGCGGGGCAGTTCGCGCGGGACAACCTGCTGACCTACGGCGGCTTCGTCGGGGCGGGAATCTCCTGGTGTCTGCGGGTAGCGGTCGGCACCATAGGGGGGCACATCGCACTGGCGGCTCTGACGGCGGGCGCGCTCATCTACCTGTTCGACGTGCCGCTCCCACTGGTGCTCGGGCCGTTCGAACGCCTGCTGAACGCGGGCGCGCGGGCCGGCCGCGAGGCGGCGGCGGTGGCGGCGCGCGAGGCCGCCGCGCGGGCGGCGCAGCTCGCGGAGGACCGCAAGGCCGCGAACGCCGAGAAGCGCGCGCGTGCCATCCCGGACGCCCCGCGCCGCCACCGGTCGGAGGCGACGACGGACCGGCAGGTTTCTTCCTCCGCGCCCGCCGTGTTCCGCCGGACCACGCCCGAGCCGAATGAGGAGGACACCGAGGAGGACCTGCCCCCGGTGGTGCGGCGCGTGGACAAGCTCGCGATGCGCGACGCCATCTCCACGGTGACGCCCCTCGCGGAGCGCGAGGCGGCCGGAGACGCCGCCACCGCCGCGGCGAAGCCCGCCGTGCCCGCCTCGCCGCGGGGCATTGACCCGAACGCGCCGCAGATGACGGAGAAGACGCGCTTCGCGCTGCCGCCGCTCGACCTGCTGAAGGCCGGCGACCCGAAGGCCCCGGTCGAAGCCGGCGAGTCGGAGGAGCGCCGCGAGATTCTGCTCCAGACCCTCGAAGACTTCGGGATCGGCGCGGACATAACGGACGTCGCGCACGGCCCGACGCTGACGCGCTACGAGATCGCCCTGGAGCGCGGCATCAAGGTCAGCAAGATCGTCTCGCTGGCCGACAACCTCGCCATGGCGCTCGCCGCCATCGACGTGCGCGTGGAGGCGCCCATCCCCGGCAAGTCGGCCATCGGCATCGAGGTGCCCAGCGACCGCCCGACCGTGGTCACCCTGCGCGACTGCCTGGAGCGTCCGGAGTTCAAGAACGCCCCCGGCAAGCTGACGTTCGCGCTGGGCAAGGACGTCACCGGGACGTGCCGCTACGCCGACCTGGCGAAGATGCCGCACCTGCTGATCGGCGGCTCCACCGGCTCCGGCAAGTCGGTCGGTATCAACACCCTGATCTCGTCGCTACTGTACCGCAACACGCCGCGCGAGCTGAAGCTGCTGATGATCGACCCGAAGAAGGTCGAACTGTCGCTCTACGACGGCATCCCGCACCTCGCCGCGCCGGTCATCACGAACGTCAAGCAGGCCCCCTCCGTCTTCAAGCAGGCGATCAAGGAGATGGAGAACCGCTATGACAAGTTCGCGCGGCTCGGCACCCGCAACATCGAGGGGTACAACTCCCGGGTGCCCGAGGAGGAGAAGATACCCTACTGGGTCCTGATCGTGGACGAGTTGGCCGACCTGATGATGCAGAGCGGCCCGGAGATCGAGACGGCGATCTGCCGCCTGGCCCAGCTTTCCCGGGCGACCGGCATCCATCTGGTCATCGCGACGCAGCGCCCGAGCGTCAACGTCATTACCGGCCTGATCAAGGCGAACATCTCCTCGCGCATCGCTTTCGCCGTCAACTCCGCGGTCGACTCGCGCACCATCCTCGACATGGTCGGCGCGGACCGGCTGATCGGGCGCGGCGACATGCTCTTCATGCCGATGGACGCGCCCAAGCCCATCCGCATCCAGGGCTGCTTCGTCAGCGAGCACGAGACGGAGACGCTGGTAAACTACCTGAAGGCGCAGGCGCAGCCCAACTACGAGGTCCTGCCGTCTTCGCTGTCGCTCTCGACCGGCGAGGACGATTCCGGGGAGTCGGAGCCGGACGACGAGCTTTTCGAGTCCGCCGTGCGCCTCGTGGTCTCCGGCGGCCAGGCGTCCACGTCCATGCTCCAGCGCCGCTTCAAAGTCGGCTACACCCGGGCCGCGCGCCTGGTGGACATGATGGAGCAGAAGGGCATCGTCGGGCCGCTCGACGGCGCGAAGCCGCGCGACATCCTGATGAGCCGCGACGAGGTGGACGCGCTCTTCGGCGGCTCGACGACGGGGAACGTCCCGTCCGCCGACATGGGCGACGAATAGGCAGCAAGGCGCGAGGAGGCAGGGGATGTACACGATCACCGGCACCGCACCACCCGGGGAGGCCGTCGTCTACCCCGACAGCGACGGCAAGCCGATGGCGGACAACACGAAACAGTATCGCTGGATCACCACGCTTCAGGGAAACCTGGACCTGCTTTTTGCCGACGACCCGGCGGTGTTCGTCGCGGGGGACCTCCTCTGGTATCCAGTCGAGGGCGACAACCGGACGCGGATCGCGCCCGACGTACTGGTCGCCTTCGGTCGGCCGAAGGGGGATCGCGGTTCCTACAGGCAGTGGGAGGAGGGCGGCATCGCCCCGCAGGTCGCCTTTGAGATCCTGTCGCCGGGAAACCGGATGCAGGAGATGGCTCAGAAGTTCGACTTCTACGACCGCTTCGGCGTGGACGAGTATTACATTTACAATCCGGACACGTTCGATTTTAGTGCCTGGGTGCGCCGTGATGGTCGCCTGAGGGCGGCAGACTTCACGGACGGGTACGTCAGTCCACGTCTCGGAGTTCGCTTCGAGCTTTCCGAGGAGGAACTGGCCGTGTACTACCCGGACGGCCGCCGCTTTCTCAGCTTCGTGGAACTGGGCGAAGCCCGTCAGGCGGCGGAGCGGCGTGCCGACGACGCCGAGCAGCGTGCGCACCGCCTGGCGGCGCGACAGCGCGAACTCGGCATCGACCCCGACAAGGAGAATTAACGGAGATGGCTTCCGATAGTTCGTTTGACATCGTTTCCAAGGTGGACCTGCAGGAGCTGCGCAACGCCGTCGATCAGGCGTCGCGCGAGATCGAGACGCGCTTCGACTTCAAGGGCGCGCTGGCCGAGATCGAGCTGGACGACAAGAAGGGCACGATGGTGCTCAGCGCCGAGAACGAGACGCGGCTGAAGGCCATGATCGACGTCCTGGAGTCGAAACTGCACAAGCGGGGGATCGACATCCGCGCGCTGGACCTCGCGAAGATGGAGGAGGCGTCGAAGGGTACGGTGCGCCAGAACGCCACCATACGGCAGGGTCTGGACTCCGACACCGCCAAGAAGGTCGTCAAGATCATCAAGGACGCGGGCCTCAAGGTGCAGGCGGCTATCCAGGGCGACCAGGTGCGCGTCAGCGGGAAGGTCCGCGACGATCTCCAGACCGTGATGCAGAAGCTAAAGGACGCCGACCTGGACGTCCCGCTACAGTTCGTCAATTACCGTTAATCGTTGGTAGTTAATGCGGTTGACAGCAGGCCGGTTCGGACGTATAATCTATGCTTGAACGGAGCCGCCGACAGGCGGCTTTTCTTTGTGCTGTTAACAGAAAAGACTGCCACCTTCCGCATGAATTCCGCCGCCGAAAAGACGAAAATCGGTCTCATAAGCCTGGGGTGTCCCAAGAACCTCGTCGACAGTGAGGAGATGCTGGGAGCCCTGGTGGAGACCGGGCAGGCGGAGCTGGTGAACGACGCCGACACGGCGGACGTGCTGGTCGTAAACACCTGCGCCTTCATCGAGAGCGCCAAGCGCGAGAGCATCGACACCATCCTCGACGCGGTGCGCCGCAAGAACGAGGGGAAGGTCTCCCGGGTCGTCGTGACCGGCTGCCTGGCGCAGCGGTACGCGAAGGAGCTCACCGAGGAGATTCCCGAAGTGGACGCTTTCCTCGGCATCCAGAGCGCGCCGCAGATCGCGGGCGTGCTTTTCGGTACGTCCTCGGCCCGGCGGGCGAGCGGCCCCGCGACCCTCCTGCCGATGGCGGGGGCGGATGCGGCGACGGCGATCGCCCGGAACCGGGTGGAACCGGTCGGCGACCGCTACCCCCTGATCCCTCCGGCGCGGGTCCGCGCCACCGCGCCCTGGACGGCCTACCTTAAGGTCAGCGAGGGCTGCGACCACGGCTGCACCTTCTGCTCCATCCCCTCGTTCCGCGGGCGTCACCGCTCGAAGCCGCTGGAGAGCGTGGTGGAGGAGGCGAAGCGTCTGGTCGATTCCGGCGTGGTCGAGATCAACCTGATCGCGCAGGACACCACGGCCTACGGGATGGACCTCTATCAGGAGCTGGCCCTGCCGCGCCTCCTGGAGGCTCTGGGGCGGGTCGGCGGGCTGCGCTGGGTGCGCCTGCTCTACTGCTACCCGACCATGATGACCGAGCGGCTGATCCGCACGATGGCGGACACGCCCAACGTCGCCCACTACGCGGACATCCCCCTGCAGCACGCCGACGACGGCATGCTCAAGAGGATGAAGCGCGGCGGTTCCCGTGCGTCGTACCTGCGCCTGTTCGACCGGATGCGCTCCGCGATGCCGGACGTCGCCATACGCACGACCTTCCTCGTCGGCTTTCCCGGCGAGGACGAGCCCGCCTTCGAGAACCTGCGCACTTTCGTCGAGGAGGCGCGGTTCGACCGCGTCGGCGTCTTCGAGTACTCCCCGGAGGAGGGGACGCCCGGCTTCGACATGATCCCGCGCGACCCGCGCGCGGAGGCTTCGAGGCGGCGCGCGGCGGCGCGACGCCGCCGCGCCCTGATGGCGGCCCAGCAGCCGATCTCGCTCGGGATCAACGAGGCGCTGATCGGCTCGGAGGTGGACGTGCTCGTCGAAGGGCGCCGCGGAGAACTGCTCACGGCGCGCTCGTGGCGGGATGCGCCCGAGATCGACGGTCTGGTCCTGGTTCGGGACGCCGTCGGAAGCACGGCCCCGGGCGACTGGCTGCGCGTGCGCGTTGCCGCCGCCGAACCCTACGATCTGGTCGCGACGCCCGCGCTTCGGTCGGCGATGCCCGCCGCCGAGCTTGCCGGGGCGGTCGCTGTTTGACACCCTAATCACCTTTCCGGCCCGCACCGACCTGCGCGGGCCGTGGAATAACGGGAGGCTCTCGTTTGGCTGAAACGAAGCAGGCCGAGCGCGAGGACACGAACGCGCTTCTGGCCGACGAATATCTTGCGGATCTCGTGTATATGGCGCTGCTGGAGCGCGGTGAAGCGTCCAAGGTGTCGGAGATCACGCTGGAGATCAACAATCCGCGGGTCACCTTTCCGATCGTCCGACGCTGCGTCGCGGACTCGCCGCGCTTCATCTCGGTAGACCGCATGTGGAACCTGGGGGCGCGCTACCTGGACCGATCGCGCCCCACCGAGCGCAACCTTCTGGAGGTGCTGCAGGCCGCCGGCCGCCCGCTCTCGCTGTCGCAGCTCGCCAGCGAGCTTTCGGTGATCTACGATCGGGACAGCGACGTCTACCTGCAGCTCCTCGGGCGGATTCTGAAGAACGAACACTCGTACTTCAAGACGGCGAGGACGGAGTACGGCCCTACCGAGTGGCTGCCGCTGGTGGACGGCGAGGAGGAACAGGACGTCCTCTTCGACAACGACCTGAAGGCGGCGGAGGTCGCGCCGTTCGAGAAGGCTGGCGAGAAGGCGGGGTGGAGCGCCAAGGACTACGCCGGGGCCACCCGGCGTATCGTCGAGGCGGCGAACGGCCGCCCGGTCCCGCACCGCGTCCTCGGGTTCCTGGCCTGGAAGGCGCTACGCGGCAAGTACGACCCGCGCGCTCACCTGCTCTCCGCCTTCGCGGACCCGGGGTTGGTGTGGCTGACGTCCCGCTCCGGCGGGCGCTGGATCGCCCGGTCGCACGCCGACCGGCTCGAAGCCATCCTGGAGGAGCGCGGGGCCGCGCTCGCCGGCGAGGACACGACCGAGGAGGCCGCGCCGCCGCCCGTAGCGGAGGTCACGCCGCCCGTGGTCGAGGCAGCCGCGGAGACTGCCGCCGCCGCGACCGGGGAGCCGGCCGCAGCGGAGGCGACTCCTGCCGCCGCTCCCGCCGCGCCGGTCGTACCGGAGCCTGCCAAGCCGCTGGAGGTCACCGAGGAGGATCTGACCGCCATCGAGCAGATAGTGGCCGAGCGCGGGACGGCGGTCGAGGCGTCGGAACTGCTCGCGCTGCGCTACGAGGTAGTGCCCGGCGACCGCTCGTACCGGGCCGACGTGGAGACCCTGGGCGCGCGGCTGCGGGAGAACGACCGGTTCCTGTACGTCGGGGCGGGACGGTTCCGCGAGCCGAACTCGCTCCCGCTGTTCGTCTACTCCGTCCCGGAGTTCCTCGCCTTCCCGGACCTACAGTTCATCTCGATGGACGGCGAGATCATGGACGAGGAGATCGAGGACGAGGGGTTCGCCGGCTCCCTGCGGCAGGACGTGCTGAGCCCGCTGGCGCAGGACGTCGGCGACGACGAGGGGCGCTACACCGGCCCCGCGTACGAGCCGGGGTCGCCGCTCCGCCTGGTGCTCAAGAACCACCACAAGGAGATAGGGACGTTCCCGCTCTGCCAGGTGCCCGAGGGGTTCTTCCCGAGCGACACGTCGGCGGTGGAGGTGACCATCCGCGACCCGAACGGGCAGGCGCACGACGTGGTCGTGAACCACGACATCCGGCTGGCGTTCAACCTGTTCGGCCTCTACGAATTCCTGCCCGCCGACTCCGGCGCGGTCTTCGTCCTGCATCCGACGGCGCGCCCGTTCGAGTACCGGTTCGAACCGGGCGGGGAGAACGACCCGCAGGTCTTCGTCGAGCCCGCCCGCATCAACGAACTGCTGGCGCTGCGCGAACAGGCGGACGAAGAGGGCAACATGGCCACCTTCGACATCACCTGCGAGGTACTGGCCAGCCACCTCAAGGGGCTGGACTTTGTCCAGCTTATGACCGAAGTTAATCTCGTACGGCGGGTCACCCGCCGCAAACTGGCGTCGATCCTGTCCAATTACTTTTGCTTCCTGCAAAAGGCCGGTCAGCCGCAGTGGCGCTTCGACGCCCGCAAGCGGGACCTCGGAACCGATCGCGCCAAGCGTAAGTATTTGAAGCGGTAACCAAGTCGTAAGGGCAGGCGGGGATGCCGCCTGCCTTCGCGGCGCGCGCGACGGGAGGTCGTGGATGGCGAAGAACGACCGAAGATCAACACAGCGGAAGGGTGCGGGGCGTCCCGCGCCGCCCATGAGCCGCGGGGCGCGCGTCTGGGAGGGGGTCAAGGTCTTTTTCGGCCTGGTCACCCTGGTCGTTCTTGTCGGCGGCATAGCGACGGCGCTGTACGCGGTGCGCCTCGTCAAGGAGACGGCCGAGGACCTGCCCCGACCCGACAAGCTCATCGACTACACGCCCGGCGGGGTCACGACCGTCTACGCGACGGACAAGGATCCGAAGACCGGCAAGAATCTGATCCTCGGGCAGGTCTACGCCGAGTACAAAGAGTTCGTCCCCATCACGAAGGTCCCGGCCGTCGTCAAGAAGGCGACCGTCGCTATCGAGGACGAGCGATTCTACCAGCACCCCGGTGTGGACTTCGAGGCCATCGCCCGCGCGCTGGTCGCCAACCTCAAGTCCGGCGAGTTCTCCCAGGGCGGCTCGACGCTTACCCAGCAGCTCGCGCGCGACATCCTCCGCGACCGCAAGAAGACTGTCAGCCGCAAGATCCAGGAGGCGCTCCTCGCCATCCTTCTGGAGAAGCACTACTCCAAGGAGCAGATCCTGGAGATGTACCTGAACGAGGTGTGCTACGGCGTCAACACCTACGGCATCCAGGCGGCCTCCAAGCTTTACTTCGGGCGCAACGTCAAGAATCTCTCGCTGTCGCAGGCGGCGATCCTCGCCGCGATCCCGCAGCGGCCGAGCGCGTTCGAACTCTTCGACCACAAGGACGCGGCGATCAGGCGGCGCAACATCGTCCTGGCGAAGATGCGGGAGCTCGGTTACATCGACGCGAAGCAGGAGAAGGTGGCGGCCTCCAACGGCGTGCGCCTGGTGACCGACCGGCCCAAGACCCACCAGGACTTCAAGGCGCCGTACTTCACCAACTACGTCATCCGGCAGCTCGTGCGCAAGTACGGCGAGGACGCCGTCTACCGCGGCGGACTCCAGGTCTACACGACCCTCAACTACAAGATGCAGCAGGAGGCGGACCGCGCCCTCATCAACGGCGTGATGCGCGGGCGCTCCAACGGCGTTACGCAGGGCGCGCTGATCTCCATCGAGCCGCGGAGCGGCTACATCCGGGCGATGGCGGGAGGGGTAGACTTCCACAAGGACCAGTTCAATCACACCGTCCAGGGCGGACGCCAGCCCGGCTCCTCGTTCAAGGTGTTCGTCTACACCGCCGCCATGATGGCGAACCCGCGGCGTTACAACCCGTACAGCAGCGTGGACAACAGCCGCAAGGCGTACGGGAAGTACCGGCCGGGGGGCAGCGGGCCGTACGGCTCCGTGAGCATGAGCAACGCGCTCACGTACTCCTACAACAACGCCTCCGTCAACACGGCGTACACGGTCGGGGTGCGGCGCGTGATCGAAACTGCCCGGCGGATGGGGGTGACATCGCGGCTGGAGCCCAACCTGTCGCTCGCGCTCGGCTCTTACGAAGTAACGCCGCTGGAGATGGCCGGGGCGTACGCCGTCTTCGCCAACCACGGCGACCGCGCCGAACCCATGTCGATCATCCGGGTCATCGACGCCGAGGGTGTGATGCTGGAGAACAACCTCCCGCGCGTCGAGAAGACGGTCGTCCCGGAATCGGTCGTCGCCTCGATGAGCTCCATGCTCGCGAACGTCGTCGCCTTCGGAACGGCGTCCCGGGCGCAGGGGATCGACGAGGTGTCCAACGCGCACGGCAAGACGGGGACCACGAACGACAACAAGGATGCCTGGTTCGTGGGGTATACGCCCGAACTGTCCACGGCCGTCTGGGTCTGCGGCGTCCGCCGCGTCAAGCAGGGTAACCGCGAGGTCGTGCGGTATCCGCCGATGGCGGGCGTCACGGGCGGCCAGGTCTGCGCTCCAATCTGGGCGCGCTTCATGAAGGCGGCGATCCCGATCCAGCGGGCGGCGAAACTCGTGCCACTTCCTCCGCCGGAGTCGGTCGTGCCGCCCATCAATAAGCCGGGAACCCCGGCGCCTGCGGACGGCGAGGGCGACGGCACGACGCGCGACCCGGTCATGGCGGAACTGCCCGATGAGGACGCGCGGCCGCGTGCCACAGCCGCGGTAGCCACCACCGTGAGCCCGGTCGAGGCGACGGTATCCGCCCGCCCGCCGGACGCGGCGCAGCAGCCCGTTTCCGCCGACGCGTCGCACCTCCCGATCGTCAATAGCGCTCCCGTACTAGAGCCGACCGCTGCACCCCCGCGGACGTTCGTGGCGTCGGAGGACCCGATCGCGCCTACACGCGTGTCGGAGCAGCCGCGTCGCTCGTCTGTCCCTGTCGCCGCCGCGCCGCCGCGCCCGCCCGTACAGCGGACGGTCACGGTCAGCGTCTGCCCCGACTCCGGGGGGCGGGCCTCGCGCTGGTGTCCGGAGACGGTCTCCCGCACGTTCCCGGCGGGCGGCGCCCCGCGCGGAAACTGCCGCCAGCACCGTCCCATGCCCGGGGACGGGTAAGGGAGGTCCGGGGAGATGCCGAAGCGGGAAAGACGCCCCGCCCCGACGCGCGCGCGTTACGCGTGGGCGGAGACGCCCGCCCGCGAGACCGAGATTTCCGTCTTTCGGATCAGCGCGTTCGCGCTGGTCTTGTTCGCCCTCCTGTCCCTGCTCGTCGGGCGGCTCTGGTACCTCCAGGTGCTGCGCGGTCATTCGTTCCGCGAACAGGCCAACAGCAACCGCCAGCACCCCGTGCGGAGCGTCGCCCCCCGCGGCGTCATTACCGACTTCGACGGTAAGCCACTGGTCCTGAACAGCGCGCAGTTCACCGTTTTCGTCGATCCGCAGGCGCTCCCCAAAGCCCTGGCGGAGCGTGAGGGCGTGCTCGACCGCCTCTCCGACCTGGTCGCGCTCCCCGCGGCGGACCGGGAGGAGTTGAAGAAGCGGGCCATGGCCCGGGGCTCGGTCCCGCCGATCGCCGTGCTGGAGAACGTCAACATGCACCTCCTCACGCGTATCGACGAGAACCGGCTTTACCTGCCCGGCGTCTACGCGGACGTCGAGCCCGTGCGCCGTTACCCGAAGGGACGGTTCGCCGCGCACATACTCGGGCACATCGGCCCGATCGCCGAAGGAGAACTGAAGAGCGATAAGAACCGCGCCCTGGGGTACGTGGGCGGCGACTTCATCGGCAAGGACGGTATCGAGAAGCAATACGACCAGTACCTCAACGGCACCGAGGGGAGCACCCGCTACGAGGTGGACGCCCGGATGCGCCGCAAGCGCGTTCTTGGGGTCCAGAAGCCGGTCGTGGGCGCGACGCTGCGCTCGACGCTGGTGAGCCGGGTGCAGGAGGCGGCGGAGCGGGGCCTCAACGGGCGCACCGGCGCGGCGATCGCTATCGACCCGCGCAACGGGCGCATTATCGCCCTGGCCAGCTACCCGACCTACGACCCCAACGACTTCGCCCGCCGTCCCCTGTCGCGCAAGAAGTGGGACGTCATGAACGACCCGAAGACCGCGCCGCTCGTAAACCGCGCTATCGCGGCGGCGGAACCGCCCGGCTCGACCTTCAAGATCGTCACCTCCGCGGCGGGTCTGGCGACCGGGAAGATCAACTCCTACACGCACTACTTCTGCAACGGCGGGATGAACCTCGGCGGCTGGCGCAAGGGCTGCCACGGCTCCCACGGCAGCGTCGCGCTGGAGCGGGCGCTCGCGATCTCGTGCGACGTCTACTACTACCAGACGGGAATGTCGGTCGGCATGACGGACTTCGCGAAGTGGGGGGCGTACTTCGGCGTCGGCGAAGAGCCCGGGGTCGACCTGCCGCACGCGCAGAAGGGCCGGTTCCCGACTCCCGCCTGGAAGGCCGTCATGGCTCCGAAGTTCGGCAACCCGGACACGACCTGGTACGCGGGCGACACCGCGAACGTCTCCATCGGGCAGGGAGACGTGCTGATGACGCCGCTCCAGGTCGCGCAGTTGTCGGCGGCCATAGCCTCCGGCGGGAAGGTCTACAAGCCGTACTCCGTAGAAGAGGCGCGCGACATCAACGGCAAGGTCGTCTACAGGGCGGAGCCGAAGGTGCTGCACGATCTGCCGCTATCCGAGGAGCACATCCGCCGCATCGCCCAGGGCCTGCGCGCGGTCGTCGTCAGCGGCACGTCCCGCACGGCGGCGATTCCGGGCATCGCTGTCGCGGGTAAGTCGGGCACGGCGGAGAAGAAGGACCGCAAGCGGGGGCAGAACACCACCCTCGCCTGGTTCACCTGCTACGCGCCCTACGAGGACCCGCGGATCGCGATCTGCATCCTGCTCTACTCGGAGAAGGGGCGCGGCAACCTGCACGGCGGCTCGGACGCGGCCCCGATCGCGCGCGAGATGATGGCTGCCTATCTGAAGCCGATCACGCCCGCGACGCAGGAGCCTGCGAAGCGCATGGCGCGGCGGTAGAGTAGATACGATATGAGCAGCAGCAACCAGATGCACGCCACGACGATCGTCGCCGTGCGAAAAGACGGGCAGGTCGCCATCGGCGGGGACGGGCAGGTGACCTTCAACAACACCATCCTGAAGGCCGGGGCGCGCAAGATACGCCGGATGTACAACGGGCGCGTCGTCGCGGGCTTCGCCGGGAGCGTCGCCGACGCCCAGGCGCTCGCGGACAAGTTCGAGACTAAACTGGAGCAGAGCGGCGGCAACCTGCGCCGCGCCGTGATCGAGTTCGCGAAGGAGTGGCGCACGGATCGGGTGCTGCGCCGCCTGGAGGCGATGATGATCGTTGCCGACGCCGACCACCTCCTCCTCCTCTCCGGAGACGGCAACGTCATCGAACCCGACGACGGCGTCCTCGCCATCGGCTCGGGCGGGCCGTTCGCGCTCTCCGCGGCGAAGGCGCTGGTGCGCGCCACCGACCTGTCCGCCCGGGCGGTCGTTCAGCAGGCCATGGCAATTGCCGCCGAGATCTGCGTCTTCACCAACGACCGGCTCGTCCTGGAGACGATCGGCGACGAGGCGGGCGAGGCGGGCGCGAGCCCCGCGGACGTGGGGACGCCGTAAGGTATAATCGCCGTATAAGGCTTCGGAAGGAAGGCACATCCGAATGACGAAAACCATCAGCCTGCTCGGCGCTCTCGGCGCGGCCCTCACTGTGGCCCCCGCTGCGTTCGCGGCGGGCGTGACCGGCGACTACGTGGAGGCCCGCTCGGCGTCGGTGTACGCGGGGCCGTGCCACTACAACGGCGAGCTGACCACGGCGGGCCGCGAGGCCGTGCTGGGGATGCGCGTGCGCGAAGGGGAGTACGCCGGGGCGGACCTTTCCGGACTCGCCGTCGCGGCGGCGGTCTCCGGAAGCGATAACCTCGCCGACGCGAAGGCGCTGCGCCGCTCGGTGGTCTACGTGCCGGAGACGGCGACGCAGGCGCAGCGGTCCGCGCTGGTCGCACTGATTAAGGCGAAGGCTGGCGCGACCCTGGGCGACGTGGTCGCGGTGAAGGCGGTCCCGCTGAGCCTGACGGTGGACGCGAAGGCGGCGACGCTCACGGGCGGCGAGGCGCTCTCGCTCTCGCTCCTGCGCTACCCGTGCCAGCACTGCGTCATGCCGTCGCAGGTGTGGTACTCGCCGTTCGTGAAGACTTCGGACGCGCTGGTGGCGCAGAGCCTGAAATCCGGGTTCTCCGAGAAGGCGCTTGGCGTCACCTGGCGTCAGGAGCCCAGCGACAACGGCTTCGTCGGCGCGTTCTCGCTTTAAAACCGCCCGCCCGGGTGCGCGCGCCTCTCGCGCGCGTCTCCGGGGCGGCGCGCATAATACCCGCAGCGCCCGGCACCCCCGGGCGCTGTCGTTTTAGTAAGGAAGTACGCATCGTGGACATCGTGACTGCTGCCGACGCCGGGGGAGTGCGGCCGGAATCGCCCTCCGTGGCCCGCATCGAAGACCTGACCCCGCGCCAGATCGTCGCCGAACTGGACAAGTTCATCGTGGGGCAGGGGAAGGCCAAGCGGGCGGTCGCCGTCGCCTTGCGCAACCGTTATCGCCGCGCGCGCCTGTCCGAGGACCTGCGCGACGAGGTCATCCCGAAGAACATCCTCATGATCGGCCCGACCGGCGTCGGTAAGACGGAGATCGCGCGCCGACTGGCGAAGATCGCCCGCGCGCCGTTCCTGAAGGTCGAGGCCACCAAGTTCACCGAGGTGGGCTACGTCGGGCGGTACGTCGATTCCATGGTGCGCGACCTGGTGCAGACCTCGCTGCGCCTGGTCGAGGCCGAGATGATGGACCGGGTCCGCGACCGGGCCGAGGCGATGGCGGTGGACCGAATCGTGGAGATCCTCGTGCCCCGGCGCAGCCGCGTCGCCGAGTCCGCGCAGCAGGCCGCGCGCAGCGTCCAGGACCAGATGGCCGAGTTCCAGCAGCAGATGAGCCGCCTGTTCGGCGGCTACACTCCGACGCCGGCCACCCCCGGCACGGTCCCCAACGCCATGCCGCGCCCGGCGGGCGGGGCGGCACCTGCGGGCGCGACTCCTCCGGAGCACGAGGAGTCCGAGAAGCGCCGCCAGGAGCAGGAGGACCGCGTGCGCGAACAGGTCCGCCAGCAGGTCGCGAGCGGCGTCCGCGACGGCGAAGAGGTGGAGATAGAGGTCGAGGAGTCGGGGGGCGTCTCCATACCGCTGTTCGGCGGCCCCGGCGGGCCGGGCGGCATGGAGGAGATGGGGCAGGAGATCTCCAACCTCTTCGGGCAGATGGTGCCCAAGAAGAAGAAGAAGCGCCGGGCGTCGATCAAGGAGGCGAAGCAGCTTCTCACGGCGGAGATCGCGCGCGGCCTGATCGACCAGGACGCCGTCCAGCGCGAGGCGGTCGAGCGCGCGGAGGAGGGCGGCATCATCTTCCTGGACGAGCTCGACAAGGTGGCGGGCCGGGGGAACAGCGGCGGACCGGACGTCTCGCGCGAGGGGGTGCAGCGTGACCTCCTGCCCATCATCGAAGGCTCCACGGTCCAGACGAAGTACGGCCCGGTGCGGACGAACCACGTCCTGTTCATCGCCGCGGGCGCGTTTCACGTCGCCCGACCGTCGGACCTGATCCCCGAGCTTCAGGGACGACTGCCGATCCGCGTCGAGCTGGAGAGCCTGAGTGAGGGGGACTTCGCGCGCATCCTGACCGAGCCGGACAACGCGCTGACGAAGCAGTACGCCGCGCTCCTGGCGACGGAGGGGGTCGGCATCACGTTCACCGACGACGGCGTACGGGAACTCGCGCGGATCGCGGTCGACGTGAACACGCGGACCGAGAACATCGGCGCGCGCCGCCTGCACACCCTGATGGAGCGCCTGCTCGAAGACCTCTCCTTCGACGCGCCCGACGTCGTTCAGGAGGCGGTCACCACCGTGGATGCCGCGTTCGTCCGCGACCGCCTCAACGAGATCGCCAAGGACGACGACCTCTCCCGCTACATCCTGTAGGGCGTATCTGTGTGCCCGGCCCCTTCCCCGCGCGCCGTAGCGCGGGGAAGGATTCCTGGACGCTGGACCGACAATGCTGTAAGCATGCCCGTTCCCGATGTGACGTCCCTGCGACTGCCGTTCCTGCGCTGCGTTGCCGACGGCAAGCCCCATTCCTTCGACGAAGTCTGCTCGCTGCTTGCGGCGGAGTTCAAGCTGCCCGAAGCGGAGAAGCAGGCCATGCGCTGTCAGGCAGGCTCGGTCCGCGCACTTCTCGTCCGCGAGGGACTGCTGGAGGCGATCACGAGCAAGGAGTTCCGGGCGACCCGGGCGGGATTGGCCCACCTGAAGGCAAGTGTCGCTGCCCCGGCTCCGACCCCGAAGCAGGTGTTACCGGAGAAGGGGACGCCCCTGCCGCGGCCGTCTCCTGTTCCGTCGGCCGCCACGGTTCCTGTACCGGCGAAAGCGGCGACCCCCGCCGCGAATTCCGGTTCTGCCATCCACAAGGTTTTTGAGCAGGCAGAGTGCGCTCTGGCCGGTCAGGTAAAGCATCATCTCAAAACCTGCTCGCCCGTCCGCTTCGAGCAGATAGTGGTAGACCTCCTCGCCGCCATGGGGTACGCGTCCGTGCGGGCGGCGGAACCTGCCACGGTCGTCGGAGGGCCGGGCGACGGGGGCATCGACGGAATCCTGCACCCGGACCCGCTCGGCTTCAGCCCGGTCTACGTGCAGGCGAAGAAACGCGACGGCAACGGCCTCATAGGGTCGCCGGAGGTGCGCGGCTTTCTGGGGGCGCTCCAAACGCGCGGCGCCTCCCGCGGCGTATTCGTCACGAGCGGCAGGTTTTCCGACGACGCGCTCGCCGTCTGTGGCTCCCCCCTGCCGAATTGCAGGGTGGTCCTCATCGACGGCGACCAACTGGTGCGCTACCTCATCGAGTACAAAGTCGGCGTCGTAGTGCGGGCGACGTATGAGGTCAAGGAAGTGGACGCAGGCTACTTCGCGGAGCCGCCCCAGCCGTCGATATAGGAGCGGAGGATACCGCTTTGCCCGAAGTTTACGTCAGTACGGACGTCGAGACGGACGGGCCGATTCCGGGGCCGAACTCGATGCTCAGCTTCGCCTCGGCCGCGTATCTCGCGGACAAGACTCTGGTCGGGACGTTCTCCGCGAACCTGGAGACGCTCCCGGGGGCGCAGGGCGACCCGAAGACGATGGCCTGGTGGCAGACCCAGCCAGAAGCCTGGGCCGCCTGCCGGGACAGCCTCGAAGCGCCGGAGGCGGCGATGCCGCGATACGTGGAGTGGCTGAAGTCGCTGCCCGGTCGGCCCGTGTTCGTCGGTTACCCGGTGGCGTTCGACTTCCTGTTCGTCTACTGGTATCTCATCCGCTTCGCCGGAGAAAGCCCGTTCTCACACTCCGCGCTGGACATCAAGACCTACGCCATGTCCGTGCTCGGCATCGACTACCGCGATGCCGTCAAGCGCGCCATGCCCCGCCGCTGGTTCGACGACCTCCCGCATACCCACGTCGCCCTCGACGACGCCCTCGGCCAGGGCGCGCTCTTCTGCAACATGCTCGCCGAGAGCCGCAAGAGTGGTGCTTCCTGAGTATCCTCCTCACGCGCCGCGATACAGCAGTCGGGAGGGCGACATGACGGCGCGGAATGAAGCCTGGCCGTTCGTCGGGTACGGCAAGATAGCGGAGTCGCTGGACAGGTGGGGGTTGGACGCCGCCGGGCACCGGCGGCTGGATCGGCTCGAATGGGTCGTCACCGAAAAGGTCCACGGGGCGAACTTCTGCCTGGTGACGGACGGGCGCGAGCTGCGCTGCGCGAACCGCCGGGAGTGGCTGCGCGCGGGCGAAACGTTTTACGGCTGGGAGGCGCTCCGCGATCGACTGCGCCCCGCGGTCCTGGAACTACATGCCCTGACGGCGGCGACTACCATCCCGGGACTTCGCCGCGCCGCCGTCTACGGGGAACTGTTCGGCGGCGGGTACCCGCACCCGGACGTGCCGCCCGTTTCCGGGGTCCAGCCGGTCCAGACGGGCGTCTGGTACGCGCCCGGCATCGAGTTTTGCGCGTTCGATTTAGCCGTGGAGACCGCGGACGGCGCGCGGCGCTACCTCGACGCGGACGCGATGCGCGACCTCTGCGACCGCGCGGGACTTCTGACGGCTCCGCCGCTTGCGACCGGGCGGCTGACCGACGCGCTGAACTTCTCGCTCGGCTTCGATTCCGCGGTGTCTGCGCGCCTCGGCCTGCCGCCGCTTCCGGGGCCGAACGTCGCTGAGGGGGTGGTCGTGCGCCCGGCGCGCGAGACGGCGCTGGAGACGCCAAAGGGGTCGGTACGCCTGTTGCTTAAGCGTAAGATCGCGACTTTCTCGGAGGACCAGCGGTACGGACGGGCGGAGAAGTGGGAAGCGGAGGCGCAGGTGCCGCCCGGCGGCGTGGGCGAAACGCTCCTCTGGGAGGCGAGGGCGCGCTTGAACGCGAACCGGCTGGCGAACGCGGTGTCGAAGGTCGGGGTGCGCGACGCGCACGGCCGCGGGCCGAGCCGGGCGCGGCTGCTCTTCCGCCTCGTCGCCGACGAGGTACTCGGCGAGCTTCAGGCGGATTGCCCGGACCTCTGGGCGCGGGCGACGGAGGAGGAGCGGGCGCTGCTGCGCCGAGACGTGGCGGACGGGTGCCGCGCGTTGCTGCGGAGTTCGGGGCAATCTCTGTGAAGTCGCTCGGGATTCGCGGGGTCGAACGGAGACAGGAGGGACACGCGATGAAGGGACTCCAGTTTGCGTCGCTGACGTGCGCGTTCGCCCTGCTCGGCATCACCGCGACCGAAGAGCCAAAGGGGGCGCAGAAGGAGGCGGGGCCGCCGCCGACCGCGACGCGGGCGGGCAGCGTCGCCGGGTATCGCGCCTGGGCCTGCGCGAACCCGGAGCCGGTCAAGATGATCTCCGCGATCGCGATCCAGTGCATGGCCCCGACGCCGCAGCAGATCGCCCGGGAGAAGGCGAATCCGCACGTCGAGAAGTGGGCGCGGGTGTACGTCAACGATGCCGGGAAGACGTCGTTCCTGCGGGACGACCGCCCCGTGCTGCCGGTGGGGACGGTCCTCGTGAAGGAGAAACTGCCCGCGAAGGACGCCAACCGCGCCGAACTGCTGACGGTCATGGTCAAGCGCGAGAAGGGGTACGACCCGAAGTTCGGCGACTGGGAGTACGCCGTGCTCAGCGGCGACGCGAAGACGGTGCAGGCGCGCGGGCGGCTCGCGAACTGCCGGGAGTGTCACGCCGGGCAGGAGCGCACGGGATACGTCTTCCGCTGGTACCGTACCAGGCAACGGGACCCGGGCAAATAAAAAAGAAGGGCAGGCGAGACGCCTGCCCTTCGGTTCGCTTAGCCCCGCGCGGACGCGGGGGGGGTGGCCGGGTGGGGGATGCCCTCCGGCACTCGCTGCTTGTCCACCTTCACGCGCGGAGTGGGCTTCTCCTCCGACCCGTTCTTGTCCTGCACCTTGATGCGCTTCGCCTTCTCGGCGGGCGCGAGTGCCTGGTCCAGGACCTGGTCCACCGTCTCGGCGAAGAGGAAGGTCATGCCCTTGCGCATCTCCTCGGGGATGTCCTCCTCGAGGTCCTTGCGGTTGCGCTCCGGCAGTATGACCGTCCGGATACCGGCACGCTTCGCGGCCAGCACCTTCTCCTTGATGCCGCCTACGGGCAGCACCCGCCCGGTCAGCGTCACCTCGCCCGTCATCGCCAGCCGGGGCTTGACCGGCCGCCCCGACAGCAGCGAGGTCATCGCCGTGGTCAGCGTCACGCCCGCGCTAGGACCGTCCTTGGGGATGGCCCCCGCCGGGACGTGGACGTGCATCTCCGTGTCGTTCCAGAACTTCGGGTCGAGGCCGAAGTCCTGGGCGTGCGCCCGGACGTAGGAGAGGGCGATGCGCGCCGACTCCTGCATGACGTTCCCGAGCTGCCCGGTGAGCTGGAGGCTCTTCGACCCCTCCATCTTCTGGGCCTCGATGAAGATCACGTCGCCGCCGACCGGCGTCCAGACGAGGCCCGTGACCACGCCGGGGATGCCGGTGCGCTCTTCGACCTCTTCGTACTCGTACCGGGGCGCGCCGAGGTAATCCTGCACCTTCGCGGCGTCGATGACCACCGATTCGAGGGTCTGCTCGGCGATGGCGCGAGTCACCTTGCGGCAGACCGCCGCGATCTCGCGCTCCAGGTTGCGCACGCCCGCCTCACGGGTGTATCCGCGCACCAGGGTGCGCAGGCCGTCGTCGCTGAAGGTTACCAGCGCCGGGTCGAGCCCGTGCTCGCCGATCTGCTTCGGCACGAGGTGCTGCCGCGCGATGGCGACCTTCTCCTCCTCCGTGTAGCCGGCGATCTCGATGACTTCCATGCGGTCCCGCAGCGCGGGCTGTATGGTGTCCATCTGGTTCGCGGTGCAGATGAAGAGAACCTTCGACAGGTCGAAGGGCACGTCCAGGTAGTTGTCCCGGAAGGTGCTGTTCTGCTCGGGGTCCAGGACCTCCAGCAGTGCGGACGACGGGTCGCCCCGGAAGTCCGCGGACACCTTGTCGATCTCGTCCAGCATGAAGAGCGGGTTGTTCGTGTTCACGCGCTTCAGGTTCTGGATGATCTGACCCGGCATCGCGCCGATATACGTGCGCCGGTGGCCGCGAATCTCGGCTTCGTCGCGCACGCCGCCGAGCGAAATGCGCATGAACTTCTTGCCCATCGCTTTCGCCACCGACCGGCCGAGGCTCGTCTTGCCGACGCCCGGAGGGCCGACGAGACACAGGATCGGCTGGCGCGCCGTTCCTTCCTTCTTGAACTTGCGCACCGACAGGTACTCAAGGATCCGGTCCTTCACCTTGAACAGGCCGTAGTGGTCCGAATCCAGTACCTCCTTGACCTCGGCGATGTCCAGATTATCGTCGGTGGACGTGTTCCACGGCAGACTCGCCATCAGGTCGACGTAGGTCCGCGCGACTGTGTACTCCGGCGAGCCCGGCGACATCCTCTGGAGGCGGTCCAGCTCGCGCTCGGCCTCCTTCTTCGGTTCCTCGGGCAGGTTCGCGGCTTCGAGGCGCTTCTTCAGCTCCTCGACCTCCTCGGCGCGGTCGTCGCCCTCGCCCAGCTCCTTCTGTATCGCCTTGAGCTGCTCGCGCAGGTAGTACTCGCGCTGGGCCTTGCCCATCTCGCCCGCCACCTGACTCTGGAGGCTCGCGCCCAGCTCCAGCACCTGCGCTTCGCGGGTGAGGAAGGACAGGAGCTTGTTCATCCGGTCCTTGAGCGGGAGAGTCTCCAGGACCTCCATCTTGTCCTCGGTGCTGAGCCGCAGGTGGGCCGCCATGAGGTCGGTCATGGCGTGCGCCTCCTCAATGGTGGCGATGCCCTTCAGCTCGTCCGGCATCTCGGACGAAAGCTCCACGACCTTGACGAAAAGCCCGCCGAGCTGCCGCTTGAGCGCCTCGATCTCGATGGAATCGGTGTCGGCGGCCTGCTCAACCTCGTCTATCAGCCTGACCCGCGCCCGAATGTACGGCTCCTCCTGGAGCACCTGAAGGATCTGGAACCGCTGGAGCCCCTGGACGATCAGGCGAGTCGCGTCCTGCCCCTTGCCCATCATGCGGATGGCAACGGCGACGCCGGTCGGGTAGATGTCGGCCGGAGTGGGATTCTCCGTGTCGGGGGAGCGCTGGGTGACGATGCCGATGATGCGGTTGCCCCCGACGACCGATTCGTCGATCAGCTTGACGAACTGCTCCCGTCCGACCGCGACGGGCGCGACCAGCATCGGGAAGACGACGGCGTCCCGCAGCGGCAGCAGGTTCAGCTCGTCCGGGACCGGCGGGGTCTCGTCCTTGTTCTGGAGCTGCTCGAAGATGTTTTCCGAACCCTCGTTATTGGAACCGTTCTCGTCCGCCGGAAGGGCGGTCAATTCGGTCTTGATTTCCTTCTCGTTATCCATAATCCTGTATCGCCTCACTCCTAAGGGGCGTAAACGATGGTTCAACGTGTGATCGGTTTACCCGTCGTCGTCGGTTCCCTTGACTTCTATCGGTATCGTCCGGGACGTCAGCGCCTGGTCACGCCGCGGCAGGTAGATGGTCAGAAAGCCATCCTTGAGCGTCGCCGCGATCCCGTCCCGCTCGATGAAAAAGTCCGACGGGATGACGAAACTACGCTCGAACGGACCGAAATATATCTCCAGTTGGTGGCAGCTCACGCGCCGCTCGCGCTCGTCGGGGTGCTCCGCCCGCAGTCCGGAGACCGTGAGCCGCCGCCCGTCGCCGCTGAGGGAGACGTGGATGTGTTCCGCGCCCACCCCGGCAAGCTCCATCTTTATGACGATGCCGTTCTGGGTTTCGTGAACGTCGGCCGACGGCTGCCAGAAACGGTTCGGTGGCTCGAGAAAGCCGAACGCCTCTTCGCTGAATCGGTGCATGTCATACTCCATCTGCCGGAGCATGTCCCGGTAGTCACGCCACGCCACTGCAGTAGCCTCCTCGGGCGCGGGCCGGGTCACACCCACCGGCTCCGAACCGCCCGTCAATAGATAGAACCCTGAACTAAGTTGAGCGTTCCATACTCAAGTATAGCATTATTATCCGGCAAGTTCCCGCCGCCTGCCCGCTGCGCCACGGGTTCCCCGGCAGTCTTACTCTCCATACCAGTGATACCCGGAAGGAGGTTTCAACAGGCCCGCCGCACGATAGAAAGGGAGGGAAAGGACGCAAGCGTGCGAGTCAGCCTGACTAGGGATTGGCTATCTCGGAGCGACGGCGACATCCGGGTTATTGTGGAAACACCGCAGGTCGATATCGGCGGCGTGGTGTCCGGGCGGGTACGCGTCGCGCCGTCGCTCCGGTGGGAGACGGAGGGCGGTCTGGTCCTCACGCTGCTGGAGGTGTGCCACGGCGACAGGCGACTACCGAGGGCACTCCTGCGCCTTCCCCTGACGCCACGGCGGCGAGACGCCGACGGCGGCGCGGAGTGCGCGTTTTCCGTCCGCCTCCCGCCGGTTCTCGACCTGGAGCGGCACGTCCGGTGTTACTGCCTCGAAGCGGGCTTCCCGGACATCGAGAGCCGAACCACCCCGGGCCAGGCCGAAATCCATCCCCGCCTGCCCGCCGTGTTCGCGCGGCTGGAAGCCGCCGTGCTTGCGGCGGGCGACTTCCGGTGCATCGGGCAGCCGGGCCAGCTAACGCTCCGGCAGGGCAAGAATTACCTGACGTTCGGCTACGCCGCGAAGAAGGAGACGCGCGCCCTGGTGGACGGCATTGTACTCTCGCTCGCGTTCGAGCCGGAGGCGATTCGCGGCTGGGTAACGGTCGATCGGCGGGAGCGGACCGTCGCGCAGCGGGTTCGCGCGCCGTTCACCGACGAGGACAAGCGCCTCGTCCCCCTGTACGTCCCCCACGACCGCCTGCTTGCGGACCCCGCCGCGGTCACCCGCGAACTGCGCGACTTACTGGCGCTCTGCGCGGCGGACGATTGGTGAGGCCTACTCGCTAGGGTACAGGGCGTTGAAGAGCATCGGGAAGCCCATGTGCGGCTGGCCCCGGAAGATCACGTCGAAGCCATAGACGACGACGCGCCCGCGCCCGATGCGGAAGAGCGCGCCCGCCGCCTTGCGCCGGATGACAGCGTCCTCCACGATCCAGCCGGAGAGCAGCGGGTTCTCGTCGGGGTAGAGCAGGAACGCCCCGCCGTCCGAGGCCGAAGGGAACGAGAGCGTCGAGTCCCATGCCGCCCCCTCGTCGAAAAAGACGTTGACGGTTTCGGGCAGGCCCCAGCAGAGCGGGTGGGAGGGGTCGGCGTTCGCCTTGAAGACCGAGCCCGGCGAGTAGAACTTCGTCCCGGTCGTCACGTTCTTCAGCGGCAGCTTGAACAGCTCCACGACCGGGCCGACCGCGTTGTTCATCGCGACCAGCGTGCCGCCGTCCTCCACGAACCGCCGCAGGTTCGCCTCGCCCGCCGCCCCGATCCCGTCCATGCGCGCCCTGACCTCCGGGGCCATCTCCTTCGGCGCTGGGCCGCCGAGGAAGCCCGGCCCGAGCCCCCGGCCGGGGGACGCCGTACTGCTTTCCCGGATCACGCGGTTGCGGACGTTCGGGTAGGCCGTCAGAAGGAGCGTATCCGCCTTCGCGCCCAGGCCGCCCGCGGCGCGCAGGTCCGGATTGGTGACCGTCCGGTGTGGGAATTCGAAGGTCTCCAGAACGAGCTGCGTCCAGCCCTGAGGCATGTTCCCGCCGTACGGGTCGTAGGTGGCGACGCGCGCCGGGCGCAGGCGCAGAAGGGCGCTGGCGGGAAACAGGCGGTCCACGGTCGTAGCCGGGACGCCAAGCGCGGCGGTCACTTCGCGCACCGAGCGCAGCGCGGCGTCGCCCCCGGCGGCAGGAATGACGAAGGTCCCCGCCGCGTGGCGAACGCCGTCCAGCGTCGCCGCCGCGCGCAGGCGGTGGACCGGCACCCCGGCGGCGAGCAGCCGGTTCGCCGCCGTGAACGAGGCGTTGCGCCCGGCGGGAAGCAGGTACGCGCCGCCCTTCGGCGCGCTGCGCACGGGGGCGGGCGCGCCCACCCGTATCTCCGCGTCCGCAAGGCGGAGCGCCGCGCGCGTCGCGGGCGACGGCTTCGCGTTGATTGGAACGGTCGTCACGCCCATCTGGAGGGAGAGCGTCCAGCCCGCCGTGTCGTAGGGGGCGATCGGCGGCCCGCCGGGGTACTGGAGGCGCACCGGGTGGCTCTGCGGCGTGAACATGTCGATCAGGTGCGGGCGGTTCGCCTGCGCCGCGAGGACGACGGCGGTCCCGGCGGGGTAGGTCCTGCCCCCGACCGTCACGGGCCTTTCCGCCCGGTGGACCTCCAGCCCGCCGAGGCGCATCCGCTCCAGGAAGAGAGCGGCGGTGTTCGGATCGCGCTGCCCGTCGGCGTCGAGCGGCACGACGAAGCCGTAGGGGCTTTGCGTCTCCCCGGTCCGGATGCCCTCGCGCGCCATGCGCCAGCGGTTGAACAGGAAGTCTTCGGCGTGGTCCGCCGCGACCCGGAGGACGCCGAGGCTCCCGGTGTTCATGTACGCCACGGTGTCCGCGAAGCGCCACTTCCCGCCCTTGTAGGGGTTGGGGTACCAGGTCGTCGGCTCCTGCTGCTCCTGCGTCACCGTGTAGTCGGCGGGGTAGGGGGAGGCGTGCGCCGTCTCGGTCAGGATGCCGATGACGTTGTGGAAGTAGGGAGTGGTGCGCATCCCGCCGTTCCACCAGGTCGAGAACGTCTTCTCGGAGACGACGCCGGACTTGCCCTCCGCCTCGAAGCGGCTGTGCATGGCCGCGCCGACCAGGTGGATGCCGCGCATCACCCGCGGCGGGATGTTCGGGTTCATCGGCTCGGCGTACGGCGGCACGAAGATGCGGGCGGGGTACGGCGCGCTCTGGTGGTGGTTGTAGACGATCTGCGGGAACCACTCATGGTACAGCAGGCGCGTCATGTGCCGCGTCTCCGGCAGGTTCAGCATGTACCAGTCGCGGTTGTTGTCGTGCCCTGAGTACTTCTGGTACAGTTCGGGCAGCGGCGTCCCCTCGCGCGGCGTCCCGTAGTGCTTCGTGAACCAGTCGGCCACCAGGTTCTGGCCGTCGGGGTTGATCGAGGGGACGAGCAGCAGGACGGTCTTCTCGCGCAGCAGGCGGTACTCGTCGTCCTCGCGCGCGACCATGTCGTAGCCGAGGTTGATGGTGTGCTGCGCGCAGCCCACCTCGGTGGCGTGCATCCCGCCGTCGATCCAGACGAACGGCCTGCCCTCCCGCGCCAGCGTGCGCGCCTCCGCTTCGGGAATGCGCCCCTCGGCCAGTTTGCGCGCGATCTCCTTCAGGCGGTCCAGCTTCGCCAGGTTCGCCTCCGAGGAGATGACCGCGAGGAGAATTGGCTCGCCGTTCGCCGACGCCCCCGCCTCATAAAGCCGCATGCGCCCCGTCTCGCCCGCGACTTTCTGGAAGTAGGCGAAGGACTGCTTGTAGTTCGCGAGCTTGAAGTCGTCTCCCGGCGTAAACCCGAGGAACGCCTTCGGCGTCGTGACGCGCGCGTCGACCGGCGGCGCGTCGGGCCGTGGGGCGGCCGCCTGCGCCTGCGCCTGCCGCGCGACGGCGGGCAGGGGCATCATCGCGAACAGCGGTAGGACGGCGGCGAGGGCGAACGGCAGGGCGGTGAGAATCGGGCGGCGGGGGCCAGGCAAGGCGAGACGACCTTTCCGTGTGGGGGCGGGGCTTTGGCTTCTGTTCCCGGGGTGTGCCCGAAATCCCTTCCCGCGGCTCGCGTGGCGCGCCGGGCCGTTCGAACGATCTCGCGCCGACGCGATATACTGGTTTCGGACGCCGTCGCTGCCGCCCGAATCCCACTTCGCGGAAGACAACCAGGCATGGAACTCAAGCTGGGACTTCCGAAGGGCAGCCTTCAGGAGTCTACTTTCAAACTATTCGAGAAGGCGGGCTGGAACATCCGCGTCGATTCGCGCTCGTACCAGCCCGTGGTGGACGACCCCGAGATCAGCGCGCTCCTGATCCGCCCGCAGGAGCTGCCGCGCTACCTCGAGGACGGTATCCTCGACGTCGGGCTGACCGGCAAGGACTGGATCGAGGACTGCGGCGCGGACGTCCACGAAGTCTGCGAGCTGACCTACTCCAAGGCGACCCGTAACGTCATCCGCGTGGTCCTCGCCGTGCACAACGATGACACGAGCGTCGAGAGCGTCGCCGACCTGAAGGGCAAGCGCATCGCCACCGAGTACGTCCGGCTGACCGAGCGCTTCCTCGCGAGCCACGGCGTCACCGACGCCTCGGTCGAGTTCTCCTGGGGCGCGTGCGAGGTTAAGGTGCCGGTGCTGGCGGACGCCATCGTGGTGAACACGGAGACCGGCTCCAGCATTCGCGCGCACAACCTGCGCATCGTGGACACGATCCTGACCTCGACCACGCGCCTGGTCGCCAACCACCAGGCGTGGGCGGACCCGGAGAAGCGCGCGAAGATCGAGAACATGGCGATGCTGCTGAACGGGGCGCTGAACGCGGGCGCGCTGGTCGGCCTGAAGATGAACGTCGGCCCGGCGCAGCGCGCGGCGGTCGAAGCCCAGCTCCCCGCGCTCCGCCGCCCGACCGTCTCGCCGCTGGCGGACGACGGCTGGGTCGCACTGGAGATCATCATCGGCGAGCGGGAGGCGCGCGACCTGATCCCGCGCCTGAAGCGCGCCGGGGCCGAGGGCATCGTCGAATACCCTCTGAACAAGGTCGTCTACTAGCCCGCGCGTTAGCAAAGACGGGGGGGCGTGCCGGAAACGGCGCGCCCCCCCGTTTTTTCGTCTCGCGTTGCGGTGCTACTCCGTCGAGAGCATCGCCTCGACGAAAAGCTCCGGGTCGAAGGGCAGGAGGTCGTCGATGCCCTCGCCGACGCCTACCAGCTTGATGGGCAGGCCCAGCTCCTCGCGGATGGTGATGACGATGCCGCCGCGCGCGGTGCCGTCCAGCTTCGCCAGCGCGATCCCGGTGACGCCCACCGCGCTGATGAACTCCTTGGCCTGGCGGATAGCGTTCTGCCCGGTGGTGGCGTCGAGCGCGAGCAGTATCTCGTCCGGCTTGCGGCCCAACTCACGTTCGGAGACGCGCCCGATCTTGCGAAGCTCCTCCATCAGGTTGTTCTTCGTGTGCAGGCGGCCCGCCGTGTCCACGAGGATCAGGTCGCTGCCGCGCGACTTCGCCGCCTGGACCGCGTCGAAGACGACGGCCGCCGGGTCGGAACGCTCGTGCTGGCGGATGAAGTCCGCGCCCGCCCGCTCTGCCCAGATGGCTAGCTGGTCGGCGGCGGCGGCCCGGAAGGTGTCTCCCGCCGCGAGGATGACCTTCTTGCCCTCCTGCACCTGCTGGTGGGCGAGCTTCCCGAGCGTCGTCGTCTTGCCGACGCCGTTCACGCCGACCATCAGGAAGAGCGACGGCGACGTGTCCGCGAAGCGCAGCGCGGTTTCGCCCGGCTCGCCGAGCGCGGCGACGAGCGACTGCTTGAACCGCGACCGGACCTGCTCGCCGTCGATCAGGCGATTGTCGCGGACGTAGGCGCGGAGGTCGGCGAGCACCCGGTCGGCGGTGCGCACGGAAACGTCCGCGGCGAGCAGCGCCTCCTCGAACGCCTCGAAAAGCTCCTCGTCGATGCGCCCCCGACCCGTGATCATCGTGTCGAGGGTCTGGAAGACCGATTTAAAGACGCCGCGCTTCAGCATGGGTTTAGAATACTCGCATCACCAGGCCCGACAGGAGTTTCGGGTAGAAGAAAGTCGACTTCTGCGGCATGACCTCGTCGGCGCGCGAGACGTCCAGCATCCCCTCGACGGTCGGGCGCGAGAGGAGAAACGCGGCGTCGAACTCGCCGCCCCGCACTTTCGCGACCGCCTCCTCCGCGCCGCGCGTGTAGGCCAGCCGGTCGGTCGTCGCAACGTCATCCGGGCCGATGCCGAACGCGGGCTCGAGGATCAGGTGCAGCAGGCGCGTGACGTCGAGGCGGCCCACGGACGGCGGCGTTCCGTCGGGCAATCCCGCCTGCAGCGCCGCGCCCTCGGTCCGCAGCCGGTAGAGGCCGTCGGGCAGGACCATCAGAAGCGAGAACTCCCCGCGCGCGTCGGCGGTCGTCCGCAGCGGTTCCTGCAGCGCCTCCTCGCCGACCGGCGTAACGGTGAAATACCGCTCCAGCGTCTGGCGCAGGCGCTCGCGCTGCTCCGGCGCCGCGAAGCGCACCAGGCGGTGGGTGGGCAGTACGACGAGGCCGGGGTCCGCGAGAGAGGAGATCGTGACCAGCAGGAACGCCTCGGGCGCGTCGGTGCCGAGGACGCCGCGCTCCTTCGCGACCGCGAGCGACGTCTCGTAGCGGTGGTGCCCGTCGGCGATGAAGACCTCTTTGTCGGCCAGGTTCTCGGTGACGGCGGCGACCACTGCCGGATCGCTGATCCGGTACAGCGTGTGATGCTGGTTGTCGTCTGAGTCGAAGGAGGCGATCGCTTCGGTCCGGGTCGCCCCGGTCAGCGCGCTCTGGAGGGCCCGGTCCTCGTCCTCCGCGACGAGCATGATCGACTCCAGGTTGCCCTCGGTCGCGCGGATCAGCTTGAGGCGGTCCTCCTTCGGCCCGGTGAGCGTCCGCTCATGGGGCAGGACGACCCGATCGGCGTACTCGTGCAGGCGCAGCAGGCAGACCAGTCCAAACCGCTGCTTGCGGTCGCCGGTGCCAGGCTCGACGAACGCGGTGCGCGTCACGTAGAGGGCGGGCTCGGGGTCGAGGCGGAGGATGCCCTGCGTGCGCAGGTCCTTCAGGAGGGACGCGGCGCGCGCGTAGCGCCCGTCGCCTTCGCCTTCCGGGAGGATCAGGTGCGCGGTGGCGTAGGGCGAGCGCAGGAACAGCAGCGCGCGCTCCTGCGGGGACAGCACGTCGTAGGGCGGGCAGGTGACGGAATCCAGGGCGACGTCGGGTGCGTAACGAAGGGCGGGAAACGGCCTTATCTCGGCCATCGGTACCTCGCGGACGGGTCGGTTTCGGCGGCGCGGAGGCCGCCGGTGACCGCCTCAGTATACCACCGCGGCCCGGGGGGCGACGACCGGGCGAGCGCGCGCGGGCCGCGTGGCAAGAATGACACGCGGCCCGCGACCGACGTATGACGTATGCGGAACGCCCGACTACGCGCCGGGGTTCTTCATGCCCTGGAGCTGCTTCTCGTACATCTGGATGTACTGCGTGCGGAACTTTTCGTCGATGCCGGGGATCGTCTTCGCGGCTTCGATGGCCCGCAGCATGGACGCTTCCGCGCCCTTCGCATCGCCGTTGGCGAACTGCGCCCGGGCCAGGATGGCCAGACCGTTCATCTGCATGGTGCCGTTGGTGAGCGCGACGGACTTCTCGGCAGCGGCGAGCGCCGCCTTTTTCACCTCGGGGGCAGCGTTCGGGGAAGCGCCCTGACTCGCGATCGCGTTCAGCAGACCAGCCTGGCGCGCGGTGGCCGTCGCGGTCACCTTCTGCGCCAGCGCGACCGCTTCCGCGTTCTTGCCGGTGCGGACGAGCGCCGCGAACTTGAGGGACGCGAAGTTGGACTCCAGCGCCGGGTCCTCCTTCGTCGCGGCGTCGATCAGCTCGATCACCTTGGCATCGTCCTTCGCCAGCTGCGCCTCCTGTATGCCCTTCGAGACGGCGCGCAGCTTCAGTTCGGTCGCCATCTGCTCGGTATAGGCGGTACGGGCGGCCTTCACGTCCCAGGTCCCGGCGACCACCTTGCCGAGCGGCTCGTCCATCTGCATGGGGTGGCCAATCCAGGCGATCTTGCCGTCCTTGACGATGAAGGCGGATGGGATGCCGTTGCGGCCCGCCGGGGCCATCCACGCCTTCGCGGTCAGGCCGTTGCTGCCTCTCTTGTCGCCCTCCGGCACACTGTCCATGCAGACCGTGTAGTCCATGTTGTCGCCCTGCTGCGCCACGAACGGCTTGACGAGGCTCTGGTCGCTCTCCCAGATGCTGACGCCGACGAACTGGACGTCCTTGTACTGCTTCTGGAGTTTGGTCAGGTGGGGGATGGAGACCTTGCACGGCCCGCACCACGTCGCCCAGAACTCCACCACGTACGTCTTGCCCGG
>DATLHN010000669.1:0-5440 GCA_035539875.1 Armatimonadaceae bacterium | reverse complement strand
TGCGCAAGGAGGCGGTCGAGCAGATCATCCTCGTCACCGACGAGGAGGAGAACACGTCGCCGCACTTCGCGAGCGTCTACGACGAGTACGTCCGCGATCTCGGCGTCGCGCCGAGCGTCGTCATCGTCAAGGTCGGCGCGGCCACGGGCCACGTCGAGCGGACGATGGCCGGGAAGGGGGCGCAGGTAGACACGTTCACCTTCGCGGGGGACTACTACTCGCTGCCGAACCTGGTCCCGATGCTCGCGCGCCCGTCGCGCCTGGAACTCCTCCTGGAGATCCTCGACACCCCCCTGCCGGAGCGCCCGGCGGAGGGGTAGACAAAGAGACGGCCCGGCGGTTTCCGCCGCCGGGCCGTCTCGGGCGGGCGTGAACCGGCGCGGCTTCGGCAATTCCCGGCGGCACCGAGGTCCGTTCCGCCGTACAATAGTGCCCGAATCATGAGCGAAGAACCGATGTACGTAAGCACCCCGATGCCGACCTCGCTGGCCAACAACGGCGCGGCGACGGCGCACCCGGGCTCCCTCCCGGCCCCGCCGCCGTTCGCCGACTGGCGCGACGAGGCCCTCTACGAAGCCCTGGTCGCCGAGGCGCGGCGCGGCAAGAGTGAGGAACTGCTCCTCGCGCTCATCCGCAAGCACCTGCCCGGGCACGCCGTCGTCAGCCTGTTCCCGGAGCGCATCATGCTCCTGCGCTTCCTGCGGGAGAAGACGCAGAACCTGCGCCCGCTCGTCTCGGGCACCAACGAGTACGAGAGCCTGAACGAGCGGCAGGTCTTCTGGCCCTACTGCGGCTGGTACGCCTGCGATTGGGAGGGCGACTCGTTCGAGGTGATCCTCGCCCCGAACTACAGCGTGGACGGCGAGCACATCCTGGTGGGCCGCGACGCCGAGAGCGTGCGCCGCTTCGCACAGGTGGTCCTCGACGCCACGCAGGGGCCGGTGGGGCGGTGCCTGCGCTACGCCGAGGGCTGGGAGAGCGCGCCGGAGATGGACGAGGAGGTGGGGCGAATCACCTGGGACGACCTGGTGCTCCCCGCCGACACGCTCACCCGCCTGCGCCAGGCGGTCGAGGGCTGGGCGACGAACCGGGACGCCTACAACGCGCTCGGCTTCGCCTGGCGGCGCGGGGTTCTGCTGATCGGCCCGCCGGGCACCGGCAAGACCATGATCTGCAAGGCCACCGCCGCCGCGCTGCCGGACCTGCCCTTCCTGTACGTCCGCGACCTGCGCGAGGATGACAAGAAGGAGGCCATCCAGTCGATCTTCAAGCGGGCGCGCAAGCTGGCCCCGTGCCTCCTGGTGCTGGAGGACATGGACACGCTCATCACGCCGCAGAACCGGACCATCTTCCTCAACGAGCTGGACGGCTTCGCGAGCAACGAGGGCATCCTGCTGCTCGCCTCGTCGAACCACCCGGATCGGATCGACGAGGCGCTGCTGAAGCGCCCGTCGCGCTTCGACCGCGTGTTCCACGTCGGCCTGCCCGCCCCGGCGGAGCGCGCCGAGTTCGTGCGCCGGGTGCTGACCCGCTCGCAGCTTGCCAGTCACCTGGCCGCCGACCTGGACGTGGAAGAACTCGCGGGCCTCATCGCCGCGAAGACGGAGGGGTTCACGCCCGCCTACCTTAAGGAGGCGCTGACCGCCGCCGCCCTCTCGCGGGCGCAGGACGCGGGCGCGACCGTGCTCGACGCCGGTTTCGCCGACGCCATCCTGGCCCAGGTAGACGAGCTGCGCCAGACGATGCGCCGCCTGAAGGACCCGATCGCCCTGGCGGAGATGACCGCCGGCGACGGCGCGATCGGCCTGCGCAAGCGGTAAATCGTCAGCGACATGGAACCGCCGCAGACGCCGCCGCGACGAGGGGGTGCCGGACGTAGAACGAAGAGGGCGCAGCAAGCGGTGCCCCTACAGTACAATGCTCGGCTGGTTATCGGGAGGTAGTTGCCCTCCGTATGCCCAATGGGGATCGTTCTGTAGGGGCGCCGCTTGCTGCGCCCCCCCGTAGAGTTCCGCAAAGAAAGCCACCGCCGTACGTGCCCTTCGATCCCGAGGGACATCACCGTCGCTCCATCCGTTTGCGCGGGTTCGACTACAGCCGGGTGGGCATCTACTTCATCACCGTCACGACCTACGAGCGAGAGCGCGTGTTCGGGGAGATTCGCGACGGGGTTTTGTACCCGTCCACAGCGGGTGAGATCGCCGCATCCTGCTGGCGGCAGCTACCGGAACGCTTTCCTGCCGTCGAGCTTGACGCCTTCGTGGTGATGCCGAACCACCTGCACGGAATCCTCAGGATCACGTCCGGTTATGCTGAGAAAGCCCCTCCTACCCTCGGCCATATCCTCCGCGCCTATAAATCGCTATCGGCGATAGCCGTCAACCGCGCCCTCGGGCGCGGCGAGCGCCCCTCCTGGCAACGGAACTATTACGAAAAGCGAATCTCCGGCGATACTGCCCTGGAGGCTTTGCGCCGTTACGTCGCGGCGAACCCTGCCAACTGGCATCGGGACGACGAAAACCCGGATGTCACCGCAACATCGGCTGACTAACGACTACAACCTCGCGTCGCGACAACGCGCCCAACACGGTGCTGTAGGGGCGCCGCTTGCCGCGCCCTCTTCTCGGTGGGTGCCTCGACATCCGAACTATCTGACGCCGAATGAACATCCACGACCTTCTGGACCGGATGGCGGACGCCGAGCGGGCGTTCGCGGCAGCGCAGTTCGTCGCGCCGTGCGTGCGCGGCGGGCGGGTGCGGGCGCGCGTCGGCGGGATCGTTCAGACGTTCGCACCGGAGCCTGACGACTTCGAGGGGTGGGGCGTGTTCCAGGCGTCGGAGGACGGCAGGCGGGCGCAGTTGGTCGAGGAGGCCGACCTGCCGCTCGTCGCCGGATACCTCGCCCTGTTCCCCGTGCTGCGCCTGCGGCTGATCGAACCGCTGGCGGGGCGGACGTGGCTCGCGTACCCGGTGAACGAGGGCGACATGGCCCAGCGTTTCGGCATGGCCCGTCCGGTCGCGCTGCACCTGGTGGACGAGGGCCGCGCGTTCGAGACGGTGGTCGCGCGCGCGGCCGGCGGCGGGTTCTGGTTCGAGGAGGTCGACCGGCGGGCCGATCCGCTTCCCGGCGAGGCGCTGCGCGACGCCCTGCGAAGGCTGACGGCTCCGGAGGAGATTGCTTTCCCGGGCATCACGCCGGAGATGCGCACGGCGTATCGCATCGGCCTGGAGCACAGCCCCGCCTACCGGGAGCGGCAGCGTCGCATTGAGGAAGAGCGGCGCGCGGCGCAGCGGCGGCGAGCCGTCCGCGCCTTCGCCCGCCACGGGTACGGGACGCGAGGCGGCCCGGTGGAACCGGTCGCGGACGCGGACCAGCGCCGCCTGGTGGGTGCCCTGCGCGCGGGGGGCGGTCAGCTTCGCGAGGCGGTGGACCGGGGCGAGTTCTACCTGGTAGAGTGGGAGACCGGTGACGGGGTGCGACGCACGTCGGCGGTCGCCAAGGGCGACCTGACCGTGCTGTCCTCGGGCATCTGCCTGGCGGGGCGGGACCGGGACTTCGACCTGCAGTCGCTGGTCGGCGTCATCGACCGCCGCACCGCCCGCGACCGCGACGAGGACTGAGGAGACACATGGACCGGCTGTACCACGAGCGGCTCCACCGCTCGGACGCCACGATGGCCCGCCTGAAGGGGCTGCCCGTGACCATTTGTGGAGCGGGCGCACTCGGCGCGAACCTCGCCGAGAACCTGGCGCGGCAGGGCTTTGAAAAGCTGACCGTGATCGACCGCGACCGGGTCGAGGAGCACAACCTTTCGACCCAGCCGTGGCACCGCTCCGACATAGGCGCGTTCAAGGCGAAGATTCTCGCCAACAGCCTCTTCCGGGCGCTCGGCGTCGCGGCGGTGACGGCTAAGGCGGAGGAGTTGACGCCGGGGAACGCGGCGAAGCTGCTGGCCGGGAGCGGGCTGGTGGTGGACGCGTTCGACAACAGCGCGTCGCGCCGGGCTGTGTCGGACGCCTGCCGGGCGGCGGGGTTGCCCTGCCTGCACGTCGGCCTTTCGGGCGACGGCTACGCCGAGGTGATCTGGGACGAAGCGTACACGGTCCCGCCCGACGCGGGGGTGGACGCCTGCGACTACCCGCTGGCGCGCAACCTCGTGCTGATGGCGGTAGCGGTCGCCGCCGAGGTCGTGGTCGGCTTCGCCGCGTCGGGCGAGCGCCGTTCGGTGACGCTCACCCTCGGGGATTTCGCCGTGCGCCCGTACGAGGGAGTCGGGGCCTCTAAATCGTCGGCATGACGTTCCCGCCGCAGACGGGGAGGTAGACCCCGGTGACGAAGTCGGCCAGGTCGGAGGCGAGGAACGCCACGGCGTTGGCGATGTCCTGGTCGTCGCCGCGGCGGCGCAGGGGGACGTTCTTCTCGTAGCCCTCCTGCCGCTCCGTCCCGGCCTCCCGCGCCTTGTCCGAGATCATCCAGCCGGGCGCGACCTGGTTGACGGTCACGCCCCGCGCCCCTACCTCCTTCGCCAATACACGCAGGACGCCGTCCATGCCGCGCTTGCCGGAGACGTAAGCCGCCTGGCCGGGGTGGCACTGCATCGCGCACTCGGTGCTGATGGCGATGACGCGGCCCCAGCCCTTCTCCGTCATGGCGGGCACGAACGCCTGCGCCATGAGCACGTTCTGGAGGACGCAGGATCGGTACTGCGAGTCGAAGTCCTCGGCGGGCTGCTCCAGCACGCTCTTCCACGGGTACTGGGCGACGGCGTTGTTGACGAGGATGTCGGGCGTCGCCCCCAACTCCCGCTCGACGGCCGCCTTCATCGCCGCGATCGAGGCCGCGTCCGTGATGTCCGCCTGCGCGGTCATCGTCCGTCCGCCCGCCGCGCGTATGTCCGCCGCGACGGCCTCCGCCCGCGCTTCGCCCCGGTGATAGTGGACCACCACGCCAGCGCCGCACCCGGCGAGCGTCCGCGCGATGGTGCGCCCCAGCTCACCGCTCGCCCCGGTGACGACCGCCAGGTGTCCCGAAAGGTCTATGACCATGCCGTATCGCCCTTCCTCGCCGTCCGCCCCGAGCGGGCGGAGGATACTGCGCAGTTCGTCGGTCGGGCGCGCCGCTCCTGCCCCGCGGAGGGCGTGGGGGCGCTGCTGGACGAAGTGCTTGAGGGGACGCAGGACCTTCTTGACGGGTTCGGGGATGGGCATGGTGAGGGGCACTCCGCGGCGTTCACGCCGC
Organism: Armatimonadaceae bacterium; assembly: GCA_035539875.1. GTDB lineage: Bacteria > Armatimonadota > Armatimonadia > Armatimonadales > Armatimonadaceae > CALEKU01. The sequence goes on along the minus strand of DATLHN010000669.1, from coordinate 201 downwards.
CGACCGCGCTGGAACCGACCGCGCGATAGACGACGCGGAAACGCTCCTTCATTTTTCGGGGCGACGTGGATACAATAAGGCATGACTGCTGCTCGTGCTGCCCGATTGCCCTTCCTATCGCTGTACGCGCACGGGTTCGTGCGCGCCGCCGTCGCCGTGCCCTCCGTGCGCGTCACCGACCCCCGGCACAACCTGGAGCGG
>DATLHN010000668.1:0-2538 GCA_035539875.1 Armatimonadaceae bacterium | reverse complement strand
CTGCTGGAGCGCCTCGCGCTCGGGCGCGACGGCGTCGGGGTCCGTGACGACATTTCCCTGACGCGCCGCCTCGGCGATGCGCGCTTCGGACGCCTCCGCCGCCCGCGCGACGTCCTTGTCCGTCGGCGTGAGTACGAACAGGAGGTCGGTGCCGGTGACCGAGGCGAGGACCTCCGGCCGCTCGTACGTCCCCCGCACGAGCGCGTTCAGGCTGACCTTGCCGCGCACCGGGAAGGTCGGGGAGAACGCCCGGACGAGATCCAGGGAAGCTTCGTCGTTGGAGTCTATAGAAAGGTCGAGCCCCTTGTCCTGTAGGTTCACTTTGCCGCGGGCGAGGAAGGTGGTGTCGCCGCTGGTGACGGTCACCTGCTCGAGAGTGACGAGGTCGCCTTTCATCGTCGCGTCGGCGGAGAACTGGCTGGCGACGAACGTGCCGACACGCAAGCCCTCCGCGCGGAGACGCGCGGTGGCGTTGACGTCCTCGACCTTCTTGCCGACGCGCCCGCTGAACGTAACCTCCATCACCGGGAACTTGCCTTCGATGGGGTACGGAAGATCGTTGAGAGCGGCGACGAACCGCGCGCCCGCCGGGGTGTCCACGATCCCCGACCGGCGCAGCGCCTCCAGCAGCACGCCGACGTCGCCCGTGTCCACGCTGAGGCTGGTGTTGAGGCGGCGGCTCTTGATGTCGTAAGAGGTCCGCCCCACGCTCACCGTCGTCCCGCTCTGCTGGAACGACGCCTCGCGCAGTTCTACGCGGGCCTGGTTCTGGCTCAGGTTGGCGATGTAGCGCAGGTCGGCCACCGTGACGTCGGACAGGGGCGTCCCGGCGACCGAGATGTCCGAGGGCGCCAGGTTCACCGTCACGACCGGCCGCTCCCGGGTGCCCGAAAAGTAGCCGGAAAGGTTGACCTTGCCGCTCAGGCTCGCGACGCTCTTGGTCAGGTAGGTGAGCGGGCCGAGGTCGAGGTCCGTGCCGCCGAACTGACCGTAGACGTAGCCGCTTCGGGTGATGGTCGCCTTGCCCGTCACCTCGCCCACGGACGCCGCGATGCGGACGTCGGTCAGGCTGATCTGGCCGTCCCGGTAGGCAAAGCGGACGTTGGGCTCGCTGGTGGGAATGCGCGCGGGCTGTGCCGCCTCTCCGGGCGCGCGCGGGGGGCGCAGGAGCGAGGGCCCCGTCCTACCGAGCGGGTAACCGGCGACCACCAGACGCCCGAGCCAGACGTCGCCCCGGATGACCGGGTCGGTCGCCCGCCCCTGGACGCCGATCGTCGCGTAGCGGACGCTCCCTCCGAACGGGGCGGCTTCGCCGCCGGTCTGCGCCGCCGGCCGATTCGCGCCGCTGGAGCGGACGGTGTCCTGCACCCGGTCCCGCGCCTGCTGTGGGAGCTGACGCAGCACCTCCTGATAGTCCAGGCGGCGCACGGTGGCGACCAGGTCCAGTACGGGGTCGATCCTGCCGCCGCCGCCTGCGCCCGTCCGCGTCGTCAATCCCGATACGCGCCCGGTCACGGCGACCTCCGCCGGGTAGCGGTGGACGGTTAGCTGCTCGCCCTCCTTCGGGCTGAGGGTCACCCCCTGTCGGGTCAAAAGCACGTTGCGCGCGGTGACGGTGTCCGCCGCGAAAGTCCGGTAGCGCAGGTTCATCCCGCCCAGGCTGCGCACGAGGACGCGCGGCTGGGCCACGCTGCCCGTGACGCTGCCCGCGGCGGAGACGAAGCCGTCCAGTTCGGGCACGCCCAGCGCAGCGCCGAACCGCCCCAGGTCCAGGCCGTTCAGGAGAAAGTCCAGCGAGAGGGAGCCGCTCGGGTCCACGTCCCCGCGGACGAACGCGGTTCCGGCAGGCGATACCAGGCGCGCGGCGGTCAGCACGAACGAGCCGCCTTCCGTCTGGACCCGCGCCACCGCCGTGCTGAAGGGAACGTCGCCGACGCGCAGGCCGTCCACTTTGACGTTCGCCGCCGCCGTCAGCTTGCCCCCCTGCATCCGGCCCGCGAAGTCGGCGTCGCCCCGCCCCGCGAGGCGCAGCGCGCCCTCCCGGGGGAGGTTGCCCACGGGAAGCGTGGCGAGCGACACGTCTTCCGCCGTGCCCTCGAATGCGGCAACGATCCGGTCCGGAGACAGGACTTTTAGCCCCCTGCCGCCCGGTCCCCTCTCCGCGACCCGGAGCGTCGCGCGTCCGGCAAGGCGCCCGCCGCCCTCCGCGCGCGCGGTCACGTCGCGGAGCGCCACGACGCCGCCCGCGTAGGTCACGCGCGCGCTGACATCCCGGATTGCGGGAGCGTCCTGTATGCGGACGTTCGGGACGCGCACCGTGCCGACCAGCACCGGGTCGCCGGACGTGCCGCCGCCCTGTTCACGAAACTGCCCGACACGGTCTCGCTGAGCGGGCTCGGCGCGGCCGAGGGCTACGTCGGGGGCACGTCCGGGACGTGCACCGTGCCGACCAGCACCGGGTCGCGGAGAGGGGACCGGGCGGCAGGGGGCTAAAAGTCCTGTCTCCGGACCGGATCGTTGCCGCATTCGAGGGCACGG
>DATLHN010000667.1:0-8172 GCA_035539875.1 Armatimonadaceae bacterium | reverse complement strand
CCGACCGTCGTCGTGCGGATGCGGGGCAGCGCGGCGTTCGCGTCGTGGTTGTCCATGCGCTTACTGTACCCCCGCCTACCAGACGTTCCAGAGGCGGTACGAGACGTTGGGGTCCGGGTTGTTGCCGACCACCGGCGCGCCGGACGGCTCGTTCAGGTTCGGGCCGTTGCCCTCGCGCGGCGGGGTGCCCGGGGCCTTCTCGAACGCCTGGCCCGGGGCCAGAGCCTTGGCGTGGCCGTCCAGGAACGCGAAGTTGCACCGGCCGTCCACCGGGAGCTGCCAGCGGTTCGCGCCCTCGCTGACCTGCACGGTTCGCGACACGGCGTGCCGGAACTGCGGCAGGTACCCGGCCTCCGAGGTGGCGAAGTTCTGCCCGTTCGGGACGAGCCGGGGGTCGACGGCCTTTACCACGAAGCCGCCCGCGGAGAGCGGCGCGTCGTATCCCGTCTCGCCGATGACGATCGTGTCCGCGTGCTGCTGGATCTCGGCGAGTGGCCAGCCCGACTGGCCGTTGCTGGGGTGCGCGTACAGGTTCCAGCTCCAGCCGTAGCCGGAGCGCGAGTTGATGTTGGTCGGGTCCCACCGCGAGCCGGGGGAGCTGGGGCAGTTGAAGATGTCGATGTTCTTGACGTAGGGCACGATCTGGTCCATCCAGCGGCCCCGGCGCTGGTTGTTGACCCCCGCGACGGGCAGGGTCTCATCGTAGTCCTGCGCGTACATCTGCACGGCGAGCGCCATCTGCTTGACGTTGGAAAGGCAGGCGGCCTGCCGGGCCTTGTCCCGCGCCTGCGCGAAGACCGGGAACAGGATGGCTGCCAGAATGGCAATGATCGCGATGACGACGAGAAGTTCGATCAAAGTGAAAGCGCGGGCGGCGGCAGAAGTCGGAGTTTTCATACGGTTTCCTTCGTCGGCGGGCGCGGCTCGGCGGCGAGTCAGCCGCGGGATGACGGTGCGGCCGTGGAATCGCGGACCACGAGGTCCGGCTCCACGAGGACGGGCGCGGGCGGCGGAGCGCCCCCGCGCTGTTGTTGCTCGAACAGGGAAAGGGCGGTGCGCGCCAGCTCCGCGAGCGGGCTGCGCACGGTGGTCAGCCTCGGCCGCGCGGTGACGGCCAGGACGTTGTTGTCGAAACCCACGACGGAAAGGTCGTCCGGCACCCGGACCCCCTCCTCGCGGCACCGGTTGAGCAACCATACGGCCAGCTCGTCGTTGAAGCAGCACACCGCGGTCGGCCCCGAGGCGTCCCGCAGCGCGGCGCGGACGGCGTCGGGGTCCTGGAAGTGGAGCGGCTCCGCGGGGACCGGGCGCAGGCCCGCGTCGGCGAGCGCGGCGACGTACCCGTCGCGGCGCTGCCGCCCGGGCACCGACGAGGGGTCGTCGTAGGCCAGGTACGCGATCCGGCGGTGGCCCAGCCCGACCAGGTGCTCGACGGCCAGTCGGCCGCCCCGGACGTTGTCGGTCTGTACCCGCCACTCCCCGACGTCGCGGTTGATGGTGACGCACGGCACGCCCGCCGACGCGGCCTCCTCGACGAACGTCTCGCTGTTCGCCTTGGACACCACGATGACCCCGTCCACGCGGCGGTCGCTGAGGTCCGCGAGCGAGATGTGGCGGCGCGGCTCCTCGCTCATCAGGAGGGGGTTGAGTCCCGCCTCGAAGGCGGCGGCGGCGAGGGCGACGGTCAGGTCCTTGTAGTAAACGCCTCCCGGGGCGTCCGGGTCGCCGACCATCACGGACAGCGGGGCGATGATGCCGACGGCGTCCACCCTGCCCGAGCGCAGCGCCCGTCCGAGCGCGTTGCGCCGGTAGCCGACGCGCTCCGCGGCCTCCAGGATGCGCTGCCGCGTCGCCTCCGGCAGCCGCACGCCCGGCCGGTCCGACAGGACGAACGACACGGCGGAGCGCGAAACGCCCGCGGCCGCCGCGACGTCGCTGATGGTGCAGCGGCGCGGCACCCGTGCGGCCCGCGGCTCGGGCGGCGTCGGCTCCACGGCAGCGGCGGCACTGCCGGATGTTGTGGACGGCTTCGTCACGATTCCTTTTCTCTCGGCCAATTCATTACTCGCGCCCGCTTCGGGCTTCGACGCCCCGCGGTGAATCGATTTACCAGAACCGCTATATCGATTTACCAGTGCGCTTCAGTATGCGCCACGTCCCCGTCTTTGTCAAGGGCGTCGCCGGAAGAAATGCCGCGGCGGGCGCTGCTACTTCCGCCGCAGCAGGGCGCCCGCCGGGACCGGCTCCGAAGTCGTCGCGCCCGGCTTCTTCCACGCCAGCCGCAGCGGCGGCGCGGCGGACGCCGAAGCGCCGTCGGCGGCGTGGACGAGGATTCGCAGGGGGTGCAGGCCCTTCGCGAGGGCGACGGTGTCCGCGCGGGGCTTCGCCGCGGCGGCGCGGTCCGCCTCGGAGTCGAGGACGTGCGCGTCGTGGACCCAGAGGTGGACGTCGGCCGTGCCGCCGCCCTCCAGGGACAGCTCGTAGCGGCCCGCCGCCGGGACCGCGAGGTAACCGCTGAACTCGACCGCGCCGGGCTTGCCGCCGAGCGCGGCGGCGACGTCGAGCGAAGCGTCGGCGTCCGCGCTCTCGGCATCCGGCGTCAGCGCGCGCGTATCGGGCGACCACGGCCACGCCCCCCGGAAGGCGCGGCGGCGCAGACCCGGCGCGGCGTCCGCGGGTGAAGTGTCCACGGCCGGGAGCGGGGCGTCGTCGTACGGGCGCGGGTTGCCGGGCTGCGGGCGGCGCGCGGTGAGCAACAGGGAGCGCATCCGCGCCAGCGTCGCGGCGTGCTTCGGGTCGGCCGACAGGTCGCGCGCCTGGCGCGGGTCGGCGACCACGTCGTACAGGCGCAGCGGGTCTTCCGGCCCGGCGATGCGCGCGCGCAGGCCGACCAGGTTTTCGATCCGCACCGCCTGCTGTTCGCCCCACGGGTCGCCGCCCGCGCCGTTCGCGTTCGGCCCCCGCGGGACATTCTTGTAACCGCGCCGGGCCAGCACCTCGCGGTCCTCGGGCCGGGCGCTCGGGCCGTGGAACTCCCAGTAGAGGTAGTCGTGCGGCCGGTCCACGCCCCTCCCGGTCAGCGACGGCGCGAGCGAGCGTCCGTCCGTCGCGGCGGGCGCGGCGACTCCCGCCAGTTCGGCGAAGGTCGCCAGCCAGTCGTACTGCGCCGACGGGCGCGCGGAGACCGCGCCCGCCTTCACCGTTCCCGGCCACCAGACCAGGGTCGGCTCCCGGATGCCGCCCTCGCTCAGGTCGCGCTTGAAGCCGTCGAGCGGTCCCCATGAACCGAGCTGCTTCGCCCGCAACTGCCCGACGAACGCCGGGCCGTTGTCGCTGGTGAAGACGACCAGCGTGTCCCTGTCGATCTTCAGGTCGCGCAGGGTCTGGAGCAGGTCGGCCGCGGCGGCGTCGAGGCGGCGCACCTTGGTCGCGTACCGCTTCATCTGCTCGGTCCACGGCGCGGGGGGCGTCTTGGCGTCGCCGTCGTGGTCGTAGGTGGCGTTCGCCACGGCCGGGTCGATCCACGTGTTCTTCTTCGCCGGGTGCGTCGCCAGCGGCCAGCGCACGCCCCCGCTCACCCCGCCGCCCGCGGGGTACGGGCCGTCGGGGACGTCGAGCGCCGTGTGCGGCGCGATGTACGCCAGGTACAGGAAGAACGGCTGGCCGGGGCGGGTGCGGGCCTGCTCCGAGATCCACTGCTTCGCCTTCGCGGTGTAGAGGTCGGTCGAGTAGGCGTCGCGCACCTCGGCGGTCGCGTCGCGCGTCCCGTCGAACAGCTTGTGCTGGGGGTCGGGGTAGTGGACGTGGCCCGCGCCGTGAGTCAGGAGGCCGTAGAACGCGTCGAAGCCGCGCTTCTGGGGGTGCGCGGGGAACCCCTCCGGGGCCTTGCCCCCGATCCCCCACTTTCCCACGACCATGGTCCGGTACCCGGCCTGCTTCAGGACGCTCGCGACGGTGTGCGTGTCGGGGATGGCGCGGTCGAACTGGTGGTCGCGCACCGGCAGGTGCCCGGTGTGCTGGCCGAGCATGAACCCGGCGCGGGTGGGGACGCAGACCGGCGACGGCGCGTAGTGGTGCGTCAGGCGCGTCCCCTCGGCGGCCATGCGGTCGAGGTTCGGGGTGGTGAAGCGCGTCTGCCCGAAGCAGGACAGGTCGCCGTAGCCGAGGTCGTCGGCGAGGATGTAGATGATGTTCGGCCGCTTCGCCGCACCCGCGCCCGGGGCAGGCGTCTGGGCGCGGGCGATGCCGGGAGTCGCCGCCCCGAGGAAAGAGGCCGTCGCCGCCGCTGCCGCGCTAAGCCTCGGGTGGGGTATGCAAAGTTTTGCCATAGGGGATTGATTACTCCGACAGTTCCTGCGCTGGCTCCCGGGCCTGTTGGCGTTGCGCGGTTTTACTCGTTGCCGGGTTGCGAGTGCTCCTGCTGAAGGCGTGATACTGCTGCGGGTGCTGACGCGCGTCCTCCGTCGAATCCGTTCAGGTTTTCCAGAGTGAGACCATCCGAGATCCGCATCAATTCACGAGCCTCTTGTTCCGTATAGCCAGCCATTTCTAGAACGGACGGAGTGTCGGTGCCCAGAAAATCGATTAGCTCCGGCGCAGTCAGATTAGCTAGCAGGCCCCGCCGGTAGTAGCGGCAAAGAGCCTCCTTCTGCTCGCCTGGATCGCCTTTCGCCGCGTGTAATTCGGATGCCGTCATTCTGGACAGCCAATCCACAAACATAAAATAGTCATCGTCGGACGGGTTGGCATCGTTGTCGTAGGCTTCGTAATCCATTATTGATTCACTTGGGCTACTATCGCCGGCGAGCGGGGGGTGCCGGGTGTGCCGCCTGTCAAGCCGGAAAGCGGCTGGCGGAGGCTTAACATCAATCACATTTCGGGTCAACATGGCGCAAATCCTCGCTTTCCGGTCGGATTTACCGATTTTGAAACCGGGCCATGCACACCTACCGTTTCGAGCGACCCGCCCCCTCTACCTCCGCCGCAAGGGGCGAACGGCGCGGGTTCACGCTGATCAAGCTTCTCGTCGTCGTCATTAGCGCCATTCTGGCGGCGATCCTCTTCCCCGTCTTCGCGCAGGCAAGGGGTAAGGCGCGGCAGGAGACGTGTATCTCGAACCAGCGGCAGCTCGGGGTCGGCATGCTCGCCTACGTCCAGGACCACGACGAGACGCTGCCGATCAGCAACTACCCGGACCCCGGCGGCGCGAGCAACACGAGCTGGCAGTACGCCATCGCCCCGTACGTCAAGGCGAACTTCCCGCAGACGGTCAACCAGTCCGCGGGCAAGTCGCTGAGCATCTACGCCTGCCCCGACTTCGTCGACGACGCCGCGAACGCCCACCCGTCGTCGAGCTACAATAGGAACGAACAGCTCTTCGGCTCGCTGGACGCGAGCCTGTCGGCGGCTAACCGCAACCTCGCCGTCTCGCTCGCGGAGATCGACGCCCCGGCGCAGGTCGTGTTCCTGGCCGAGAGCACCGGCGGCTGCGTCTGGACGGTCAGCGCGGACGACCCCGCCTCCTTCGCCGCGCTCGGCGCGACCCTGAAGAGCTGCACGCGCAACTACCTCGCGGCCCGCGCCCGCCACAGCGGCGGCGGGGCCCACCTGCTCGGGGACGGGCACGCGAAGTGGTTCAAAGCGCCCGAGCCGAGCTTCAGCAGCACGGGCAGCGCGATCACGCCGGTCGCGCCGAGCGCGAAGGGCGTCGCCTACCGCCGCAGCCTGACGCCTACCGCTGCGGCCTGGGTCCGGGAGGACTGACCCGGTCAGGCGAGGCCGAGATACGCCGTGAGTTCCTCCGCGGCGGCGCGGCCCGCCCGGTTCGCGCCGATGGTGGACGCGGAGGGGCCGTAGCCCACCAGGTGGACCGCCGGGTTCTTCGCCACCTGCGTCGCCAGCCGCCCGGTCATGACGATGCCGCCGCCGGGCTCGCGCAGCAGCAGCGGCGCGAGGTGGTCGAGCGAGCTGCGGAAGCCGGTGCACCAGAGGATCACGTCCGCGCGGACCGCGGTCCCGTCCGGCCAGCGGACGCCGTCCTCCGTGATCTCGCTGAACATCGGGAGCCGCTCCAGCGCCCCGCGCGCCCGCATCGCCTCCACGGCGGGCGTGACGGGGATGCCGGTGACCGAGACGACGGACGCCGGGGGCAGGCCGCGGCGCACCCGGTCCTCCACGAGCGCGACGGCGGCTCGGCCCGCCTCGGCGTCGAACGGCCCCTCGCGGAACGTCGGCGGCCTCCGGGTCACCCAGGTCGTGGTGGTGACGCGCGAAATCTCGTCGAGGAGCTGGATCGCCGAGATGCCCGCGCCGACGATGACGACGTGCTCGCCCGCGAACTCCGCGGCGCTGCGGTAGTCCTTCGTGTGAAGCTGCCGCCCCCGGAACCGGTCCGCGCCGGGTACCTCCGGAACGTGCGGGCTTTCCCACGTCCCCGTGGCGTTCACGATCCCGCGGGCGGAGTACCCGACCCGGTCGGTCTCGATCCGAAAGCGGACGCCCCTTTCGCAGACCACCTTCACGGTGACCGGGCGGTAGACGGGCAGGCCGAACCGCTTCTCGTACGCGGCGAAGTACTCGGGCACCGCGGCGCTCGCCTGCACCTCGTCGTTATCGGTATCGACCGCCTCGGAGAAGCGCATCCCCGGCAGGTCGTGGATGCGGTTTACGGTGCTCAGCGTCAGCGACGGCCAGCGAAACTGCCAGGCCCAGCCCGGCCCGGGCGACCGGTCCAGCACCACGAAGCCCCGGTCCGGCGTCAGCCCGTGCATCTTCAGGTGGTACGCCGCCGAGAGTCCGGCCTGCCCGGCCCCGATCACCACGATCTCGGTCTTGAGGGCGACCCGCGGCCCCGCGGAATCGGAAGGTGGCAAGGAAGGCGTTGACGTGCTGCCGGTGTCGTCCATAGGAACCTCGGGGCGCTCGCGCCCCTGCCGATGATGATACCCGCGCCGACCGGGTACACTGCGCCATGAACGGGGCAGAGCCGTGGTTCCTCCCGCTGACCCTGTGCGCGCTGCTCGGCTGCGCGCTGATGGCCGGGGTCTTCTTCGCCTTCTCGGCGTTCGTCCTGCGCGGCCTCGCGGTCCTCCCGCCCGAGCGGGGAATCGCGGCCATGCAGTCGGTCAATGCCGCCGCGCTCACGCCGCTGTTTCTGGCGGCGTTCGTCGGCACCGCGCTCCTGTGCGCCCTGTCGGGGGGCGCTTCGGCGCTCCTCGCGGCCGGGCAGCAGCGGTGGCTCCCGGTCGGCGGCGCGCTGCTCTACCTGCTCGGGACGTTCCTGGTGACGGCGGCGGGAAACGTCCCGCTGAACAACGCGCTGGCCTCGCTCGACCCCGCCCGCCCCGAGTCCGCCGCCGAGTGGTCGCGCTACCGCGCGCGATGGAGCGCCTGGAACCACGTCCGCACCCTCACGTCGCTCGCGGCGACCGCCTGCTTCGCGCTCGCGCTCGGCCCCGGCGCTTGACGCCGGTATCGAGCCGCCTGCCCCGGCAGGAATACCGGGCACGTCGGGCGAACTCCGCGACATCACCTAAAAGCGAGGGAGCGCAATGACGCCGGAAGAGAATAAGCGGTTCATGCAGCGGTTCGTGGAAGAGACGATCAACGGCAAGAACCTGGACGCGATCGACGAGATGGTCGTCGAGGACTTCGTGGAGCATGTCCCCTTCCCCGGCCAGGGGCCGGGGCGGGAGGGGCTGCGCCAGGCCATTTCGGGGATACTGTCGGCCTTCCCGGACGTCCGCTGGACCGTGGACGAGCAGGTCGCCGAGGGCGATACGGTCGTGACGCGGTTCACGATGACCGGGACCCACCGAGGGGACTTCCTCGGAATCCCGCCGAGCGGCAGGACGTTCAAGACCTGGGGCGTCGTGATCGACGTCCTGCGCGACGGCAGGTTCGCCGAAAGCCGCATCCTCCTGGACTCCGCGGGCCTGATGGCGCAGCTCGGCGCGTAACCGCCGCCGAGGGCCGCCCGTAAAAATAACGGCGCGGTTCTGTGAGCGCACGCCGATACCAGACGTTATTCGATCACATCCGGGCCAATACCCGGTAGAACGCGCGCGATCCCCGCGAGGGGGTCGCCCGCGGGGAGGGTTCGAAAGGTAGCCGCACCCGTGCGCGATGGAGCGCGCACCGGACGGCGCTGTCCAGACACGAGGAGCACGAACC
>DATLHN010000666.1:0-11368 GCA_035539875.1 Armatimonadaceae bacterium | reverse complement strand
GGGCGACTTCGGCGGGGACGACCTGGGCGGTTTCGAGGTGTAAGCGCCTCGGGGCCCGCGGCATCCTTAGCGTCCGGTTTCGTCGGACGATACGGAGTTTATGAGCGAAGAGCGGAGCGACGCTGACTTTCTCGCGGCCTTCGAGGAAGGGACGCTGCCGCGGCCCGAGTGGACGCACGCCGCGCACCTGCGGATGGCCTATCTTTACCTGAACGGCCTTCCGAACGCCGAGATGTGGCTGCCGGTGATACGTCGGCGCATCCAGTTTTACAACGCCGCCCACGGGAACCCCGGCGGCTACCACGAGACCATCACGGCGGCCTTCACGCGGCTGGTGGCGGACCGGCTGCGCCGCGCTCCCTGCGCCTGCTTCGCCGATTTCAGGAATGCGAATCCCGATCTGTTCGAGGGAACGACGGTGCTGATGCGCCACTACCGGCGCGAGACGTTGTATTCGCCGGAGGCCCGCGCCGAGTTCGTCCCGCCCGACCTCGAAGCCCTTTCGGAACCCGGCGACGGCAAATCGCCCGCCCGCTTGTGAGCGGGCGGGCGGCGTAGTGGGTCGGAGGACCGCTTACAGGGGGCGGTTGCGCCCGTACTGGTCGTCGGCCGGGTCGCCGAGCGGGTCCATGCTGGCCGGGAGGATCTCGTCCTCGGTCGCCTGCTGCTGGTCGGCCGGATCGCCGTAGGGGTCCATGGACGCCGGGAGGATCCCTTCCTCCTCGTCGTTCATCAGGTCGCCCTGCTGCCCGGCGTACGGCTGCTGTCCGGGGAACGGCTGCTGCCCCGGGAATTGCTGCTGCTGCCCGGCGTACGGGTTCGTGTCCGCCGGATCGCCGTACGGGTCCTGGCTGGCCGGGAGGATGCCGTTCTCCTGATCGGTCGGCTGTTCGGTAGCGTTATCGTCCCTATTACCGCCGCCGAGGATGTCCTGAATCTTTTCGAAGATGTTTCCCATCGAATCGTCCCCGTTCTTTCTGGTTCCTTAACCTTTACATGCGCGGTCCGGGAGCGCCCGGTCCCGGCGCTCCTACTCCGGAGCCAAGAAGTCCCTGATCGAACTGCTCGAAGGGCTGCGTCCGGTAGCCGCGCGGGGCGGCCGGTGCGGGCATGCGCTGGTACTGCTGCCAGTTCGGAGCGTAGCGCTGCAGCTCGTCCGCCGAGACCTGGACGGGCCGCGACGGCACCGTCAGCCAGACCGGCTTCCCGTTCGGGTCACGGTAGTACACGCCGCCATTCTTGGAGCGATACAACTGCGGCCGCTTCGCCGACGTCGTCCGGGTGGTAGAGCCGGGCACGCCGACCGCCGTCGCCTGCCGGGCCTGGTGCTTTCGGTACAGGTAGTACAGCAACGCGGCACCGCCGACCGCCAGCAATTTCTTTCCGGTACTCATGCCCTTGCGAGGCGGTACGGTCTGGCCGGGCGAACGGGTCAACTGCGCCTGGGCTATCAACGGCGCGAGCGTGAACCAGGCCACCAGGAGCGCCGCCGTCGCCCGCATTCGGTTCGTATTTCTCATTTACCCCCTCCGTGCCCCGCTGCCAGATACCGCCCCCGCTGCCGTAGCGTCTCTCCTCCGCGCGGCGGCCCAGCGTGACAGAATGTGAGTACCCGCAATGCGGCCGACAAAATCATCGGCCGCGCGGGATATCCCGCGCGGCCGATGAACGCGCTGTGCTAACCGGAGGACGGCCGGACTATCCGGGACCGCGGGAGCCCGCGTAAAGCTGGACGAGGCCCGGGGGGAGCTTGAATTCCACGTCCTCTTCGAGCAGGACGAACTCCTCGACCGAGGTCGCGCCCCGGAGACGCATTTCGTCGACGACTCCCTGGATGACGTCCTCGGGCGCGGAGGCTCCGGCGGTGACGCCGACGACGCCCGCGCCGCCGATCATCTCGTCCGTGATGTTCTCGCGGCCGTCGATCAGGTAGGCGGCGCGCACGCCGTGCGCGGCGGCGACCTGTCGCAGCGAGCGCGAGTTGGACGACGTCTGCGAGCCGACCACCAGGATTACGTCGGACTGACGGGCGAGTTGCTTGACGGCGTCCTGGCGGTTCTGGGTGGCGTAGCAGATGTCGCTGCCCGGCGGGTCCGACAGGCGCGGGAAGCGGCGCTTGAGCGCCTCGACGATGCCGCGCGTCTCGTCTATGGAGAGGGTCGTCTGCGTCAGATAGATCAGTTTCTCTTCGGTCGGCTCGGGGAGGGCGTCCACCTCCTCCTCGGTCGTTACCAGGACGAGGCGGTCGGGGGCCTCGCCCAGCGTTCCCTCGGTCTCGACGTGGCCACGGTGACCGATGAAGAAGATGCCGTAGCCGCGCTTCAGGAACTTGTGGACTTCGAGGTGGATCTTGGTGACCAGCGGGCAGGTGGCGTCGATGACGTTCAGGTTGCGCTCGGCGGCCTCGGCGCGCACCGCCGGGGAGACGCCGTGGGCGGAGAAGACGAGGTTGCTGCCGCGCGGCACCTCGGAAAGATAGTCGGTGAAGATCGCGCCCCGCTCGCGCAGGCGAGCGACCACGTGCTCGTTGTGTATGATCTCGTGGCGGACGTAGATGGGCGGTCCGTAGACCTCCAGGGCCATCTCCACGATCTCGATGGCGCGGTCCACGCCCGCGCAGAAGCCGCGCGGTGCCGCGAGCAACACTTTCATAGACGGGTGACGAGCCTCCTGCGCTCGCTGATATTGTACCGTGCGCGAGTCCCCGCGCGTTCCCTCAGAACCGCCGGAGGAGGGCGGCGCAGACGGCCTGGCAGGTGTCGCGCCCGTAGGCGAAGCGGCGGGACTTCGGGTAGCGGGTCAGCACGGCGACCACGGCGCGCGTGGCGTCCTTACCGACCGGCGCGAGGCCGATCGTGTGGACCCGCTCGATCCCACTTTCCTCCTCCGGGTACCAGCCGTTCTTCACCGCCACGGCGTCGGCGTCGCCCCCGGTCTCGCCCCGGGCGGCGGGCAGCCCCCAGCGCTGCTCCTTCACGACGGAACGCATCTCGGAGAGGATGTACTCCCGGTTCGGCGGCGTGACGAGCGGGCTGCCGCCGGGCCGGGCGAGGTGCGCGAGTACGGCGGCCATGTCGGCGGCGGTCGTGAGCGTATACCCCCACCAGTTCGGGTTTTCCGGAGCGAGGACGGTGTCGCGCGTGCCCGCCGCCCGCTGGACCCACTCCACGCAGCGCGTCTGGCCGTAGGCACGCCAGAAGCGACTGGTCGCGTCGTTGTCGCTGCGCCGGATCATCTTCTCGGCGTCGGCCTTTTCCGCGTCGCTCAGGGCGTGGTCGGCGAGGACGGCCATGAGGATCGGCACCTTGATGATCGACGCCGAGCGGATGGGCAGGCGCGCGAACTCGTTGCCGTACGCCTCGCCGGTGGCGGCGTCGATCACGGCGACGGCGGTCACGCCCCACCGGGACGCGGCGACTCGGTCGGCCTCGGGGAAGCGCGACGCCAGCGGTTTGAGGCGAGAATTGGGCACGGCTTAGGGCGCTGCTGTCCGTCAGACGACCTGGACGTCGTGGCTGCCGCGGGTGACCTCGCCGATCAGGACGGCCTGCTCCCCGGCCGCGTTCAGGGCGTCGGCGACGGCGACCGCCTGTTCGGAGGGGACGATCAGCACCATGCCGATGCCCATGTTGAACGTCCGATACATCTCGTTCTCGGGCACGTTGCCGACCTCCTGGATGTAGCGAAAGATCGGCAGCGGCTCCCACATGCGGCGCTCGACGATGGCGGCGCACTCGGCGGGCAGCGCGCGCGGGATGTTGTCGTAGAAGCCGCCCCCGGTGAGGTGCGCCATCGCGTGGACGTCGAACCGGTCCAGGACCGGCAGGACCGCGTTCGCGTAGCAGCGGTGCGGCGCGAGCAGAACGTCGGCCAGTGTGCCGCCGATCTCGGGGATGTAGGCGTTGATGTCCAGGCCCGCCCGCTCGAAGAGGACGTAGCGCGCGAGGCTGTAGCCGTTCGTGTGCAAGCCGTCCGAGGCGAGGCCGATGAGCACGTCGCCGGGGGCGACCCGCCGGCCGTCGATGATGCGGCCGCGGTCCACGAGCCCGACGATGAACCCGGCCAGGTCGTACTCCCCCTCCGCGTACATCCCCGGCATCTCCGCCGTCTCGCCGCCCACGAGCGCGCACCCGACCGCGCGGCAGCCGTCGGCGATGCCCTTGACGACGTCCGCGGCGACGGCGGGCGCGAGCCGCCCGGTGCCGAAGTAGTCGAGGAAGAAGAGCGGGCGCGCGCCCTGGACGAGGATGTCGTTGACGCAGTGCCAGACGAGGTCTCGCCCGACCGTGTCGTGCCGGTTCGCCATGAAGGCGACCTTCAATTTGGTGCCCACGCCGTCCGCGGAGGAGACCAGGACCGGGTCCGCGACGGCGTGCTTGTCGAAGGCGAACATCGCGCCGAACGAGCCGACGTCCGCGAGGACGCTCGGGGTGAACGTGGAGCGTACGTGCTCCTTCATGCGCCGCACGGCCTCGTTGCCCGCGTCTATGTTGACGCCCGCTTCGGCGTACGTGGTCGGTGTCGGCAGAATGTCGTCGCTCATGGCGTTAATGTATCACGAAGCCTCACCGCGAAACGGGGCGTACAGCGGCATCGGTTCGAGATCCGCCGACCAGCGCGCGTGGAGCGTATCGCGCAGGGTGCGCGCGGTCTCCGCGAAGGCCGGAAGCGGCTCGCCGGTCCGGGCCGAGAGCGCGGCGAAGTTTTCCAGGCGCATGAGGTGGCGCTGGCGGACACTGGCAAGTCCCCAGCGGTGGTCCTCGGCGAGGTACTTCTCCCAGCCCCAGGTGACCGTGGAGAGCAGCCAGTAGGCGCAGGCGCGCGCCATCTCGGCGGCGAACGCGCCGTCGTCGCCCGCCTCCGGACAGCCGCGGACCAACTCCGCCCGGTACGCCGCCTCCATCCGGTCGCCGATCACCTCCGGCAGTCGGTTGACGCACCAGCAGGTCGGAAACGGCACGCGGAAGTAGGAGGCGTCGAGGAGGGCGTGGCGAAAGCCCGAGAACTCGAAGTCGAAGAACCTGAGCGAGCCGCCCGGCATGAGTTTGTGGTTGTCCGGGCAGGTGTCGCAGGGCGCGAAGGCGAGGTAGGGACCGGGGTCGTCCACGGCCGCCCGGACGGCTTCCACGTCGGCGTCGAACCCGGGCGCGGTCGTCACCCCCAGCGCTTCGCACAGTTTCCCGAACGGCTCGACGTTCTCGCGCAGCCAGCGGACGCCCTCGCGCTCCCGCGCCGTCTCCGTCCCGCCGACGGCAAGGCGCATGCGCGTGAACTCCGCCTCCTGCCCCGCGCCCGCCGTCGCCGCGTGCAGTCGCCCCAGGGTGGCGGCGTAGGTGAGCAGCCCCGTTTCCAGCGCGGCGCGGTCGCCTCCCTGCATCTGGTCGGCGAGGCTGTAGGGCGGCCCGAGGTCGTCGAGCACGATCAGGCCGTCGCCCCGGCTCCCGCCGAGCACCCGGGCCGCGAAGGGCGGCTCCGCGCCGAGCCCGCCCAGATACAGACCGCTTGACCACTCGTTGTAGAAGCGCCAGGCGTTCGACCCGAGCGCGTCGTCCTCCGGGTCGTAGGGGTGTTCGTCGTCGCCGACGTTCGCCTTGGCGACGACGGTCTCCGGCGCACCGTCCGGCCCGTCCGTCACCCGGAAGCGCGCGACCCTGTTGCGCCCGCCCTCGCGCAGCGCGTCCACAACCTCCAGACCCACCGGCGCGCCGAGGGCGTCGGCCAGCGCGCGCTCGGCCCCTTCGCGAAGCGGCGTCGGGTCGTACGTCGTCGGCTGCTTATCGTCGTTGCTCATGCGCTCCCTTTCGCGAACCCGGCGGATTCAACCGCCGGAAAGTGCGGGCTTCAGCAGGAAGGTCTTGACCTCGTGGGGCCGGTAGTCGAACGTGATGTCGCCTCCGGCGCGGACCTCGACCGGCCGCGGGTCGCCTTCGAGCATGTCCACCTCGAACGCCTCGGCGACGTCGAAGCCGATGGTCAGCGTGGCCGTGCCGCGCGTGTTGAACGTCTCGTAGAGGCGGACGATGACGCCGTCGCCGTCCTCCGCCTCCTTGATCGCGTCGAGGACGATCCCCTGATCGTTCACGGTCGCCAGTTCGTAGCGCGGGGGCAGGTCGCGCCCCTGACGATTGGCGGGCTTCGGGACGAACCGGGACTGCAGCGGGTAGTTCAGCGCGAACGCCTCGTCCACCGTCTCGGCGCGCCAGTCGCCGGTGTGCGGCAGCAGCGCGTACGTGAAGGCGTGCGGGCCGCGGTCCGCCTCCGGGTCGGGGTGGGTACCACTCTTTATCAGCGTCAGGCGCAGGACGTCGTCGTGGACGTCGCAGCCGTACTTCGAGTCGTTCAGGACGCTGACGCCGTAGTCTCCCTCGGAGAGGTCCATCCAGCGGTGTGCGCAGACCTCGAAGCGCGCGAGGTCCCAGCTCGTGTTGCGGTGCGTGGGCCGCTCGATCGCCCCGTGCTGTATCTCGAACGTCGCGCGCGCGGCGTTTACGGCTACCGGGAAGGCGACCTTCAGGAGCATCTGGCGCTCCTGCCAATCCACTTCGGTGACGAACTCCAGCCGCGGCGAGTGCGCGTAGAGGTAGACCCGCTGGGTCAGCGTGGAGCCGAGGAAAGCGCGCTTGATCTCGACCCCGGCGCGCACCGGCCCCTTCTCGACTACCTTCGTCGTGACGTCCCGGCCGATCTCGCGCAGAGGGTACGGCTTGTCCTCGTAGTAGAGGTCCACGTTCCAGCCGTCGTAGGCGTAGGGCCGGTCCTCGTAGGCGACGAGGGCGTTGCCGGTGCGCCCCGGCGCGATCACCTCCCGCTCGGTGACGGCGTCGGCGTTGTCCTCGTCTGCGTACACCTTGTGGACGAACGAGACGATCTCGCCCTCGGAGTCGAGGACCACGCGCGCGAACTCGTTTTCGAGGGTATAGCCCCTCCCCATCTCGCCCCCCTCGGAGGCGAGCGGGAGCAGGCTCGGCGCGACCCGCACGCTCGACTCCTCCGCCGCGCCGCCCGGCTTGCCGACGTTGAGCGTCTGGTAGCCGAGCGGGCCGACTTCGTTGAGGAGGACCAGGTACTCTCGCTCGCCCGCCCGGTTCACGCCGAGGAGCTGGGAGACGAGCGGCGCGTCCTCCTCGTCGGCGAACTCGACGGCCTTGATGTGCGTGGACGGGACGGTGACGCGCGCGACGTCCTGTGGGCGCAGGGTGTCGGTCGGGTTGAAGAGAACGACGCTATCCCCGGCGAGGCTTATGCGCGCCGCGACGGCGTCCATCGCGGCGGCCTCGACCGCTCGGGCCTCGGCGAGCGCGCCTTCCAGCTCCTCCGTCGCCTGCGCCACGGCGGGCGGGATGCACGTGCCGGGCAGGATGTCATGGAACTGGTTGCGCAGCAACGCTTCCCAGGCGGCGTCCAGGCGCTCCTTCGGGTATTCGAACCCGGCCTCCCGCGCGGCGAGCGCGCCGAACACCTCCGCGCCGCGCAGGGCGACTTCGCAGAGCCGGTTCAGCCGCTTGAGGTTGGCCTGGCCGGTCAGCGTCCCGCGGTGGTTCTCCAGGTACAGCTCGCCCACCCAGCGCGGCAGGCGGGGGTCGTCCCCCACCCGCTCGGTGAGGCGCGCGAAGTACGGCTCGGCCGCGCCGAAGGAGCAGCGCGGGACCCCGGGCATGCTGGCGAGGCGTCGTCCCACCTCCAGCATCCGGCGGGTGGGACCGCCGCCGCCGTCGCCGTGGCCGAAGAGGTAGAGCAGTTCGTGGTTGAGCGACTTCTGCCGGTACTCGTCCCACGCCCCCTTCACCTCGGCGGGGGTGAAGTCGCCGTTGTACGTCTGGTACCGCTGGTTCAGGCCGCCGTGGATCGCGGGGGTGGTGACGAAGTGGGCCAGCACCTCGCTGCCGTCGATGCCGCGCCAGGAGAACGTGTCGGCGGGCAGGCGGTTGAACTGGTTCCAGGAGAGTTTGGTGGTCATGAACGCGCGGATGCCGCACCCCTTCATGATCTGCGGCAGCGCGGCGGAGCAGCCGAAGACGTCTGGCTGCCAGAAGACCGTCGCCCGCCGCCCGAACTCGCGCTCGTAGAACCGCTGCCCGTGCAGGAACTGGCGGATCAGCGACTCGCCAGAGGGCATGCTGCAGTCCGGCTCGACCCACGTCCCGCCGGTCGGCTCGAAACGCCCCTCCGCCGCGCGCGCCTTGACCCCCTCCCACAGGTCGGGATACAGGTCGCGGGCGTAGGCGAATAGCTGCGGGCTCGACTGCGTGAAGTGGTACTCCGGGTACTCCTCCATCAGGCGCAGGACGCTGGCGAACGTCCGCCCGACCTTCTTCCGCGTGTTCGGGATCGCCCAGAGGTAGGCGAGGTCGATGTGCGAATGGCCCGCGCAGAGCATCTCGGCATCGCGCGCGGGGTCGGGCGCGTACCGGTCGAAGAACCCCTCGCGCAGCGCGGTCCGGGCGGCGGGGAGACTGGCGGTGAAGGCGTCGCCCGCCGCGCCCCGCGTGTAGTCCAGCGCGGTCATGGCGGCGTCGAGGGCGCTCGCCAGCGCGGCGTATTCGCGCCCGCCCTCGGGGAGCGCGTCGAGCAGGCCGACGGCGGCGAGGAAGTCGTAGTAAAGGCCCTCGGCGGCGCGATCGACGCGCACCAGGTCGGCGGCGCGCAGGGCGAACGTACTGCCGCGCGACGGAGCGTAGCATTCGACCGCGAACGCGTGCCGCTCGCCGCCCGCCGCGACGTCGTGCAGCAGCGCGTCCGGGTGGTTGTAGTCGAGCGCCTGATGCGGCCTGCCGTCCACGTAAAGCAGCGGCTCGCAGCCGTCGAAGTCGAGATAGAGCGCGACCCGCTCCCCGGCCCACGCTTCCGGGACGGCGACGGTCCCCCGGTACCACGCGGCCTCTTCCTGTCCGCTCCAGGCGTGGCCGGGGGCGACCGTCTCCCAGCCATCATCGCCGTCCGGCTCCGGGGCGTGCCGGAACGTAAGCGGGGCGAGCGGCACCCGCTCGGCGTACACCGCCGCCTCGATCTCGCGCAGCCTCTGCCGCGCCCGCTCCCGCACGAATATCTCCAAAGCGCACTGCCTCCCGGTCGGTATTCCTCCTGCATGGTACCTGCGTCCGGCCCACGGCGGGGCGGGCGGAAGAAATTCGAGGCGGAGCGGCGAACTACTACGGATGCGTTTGCCGCGAAGGACGATGATCCGGGGCGGGGCGGGTCTCGCCGCCGCGCTCCGCCTGGGAGTGACGATGACGGAAATCACGGATGCTGTTGCTGCCACCGCCGCCCCGCCCGACGGCTGGAAGGAGGTGGCGCCGGGGGTCTGGTCGCGCCGGTTCGGGAAGGACGAGGGCTACTCGCTCCTTTCGGCGGCCGGGTGCCGCCCGAACCGCGAGGCGCTGCAGCGCACGCTCCCGAAGGCTGGGTTCCCGATCGCCACGGACGAGGTAGACGGCGAGTCCCGCCGGGGGCGGACGCGGCTGCGCTTCCCGCTCGCGGAGGGCGAGGCGATCTACGGACTGGGCCTCGACTTCAACGGCGTGCGACGAAATCGCTCGGTCCAGCAGCTCCACCTCGACGCCTGGGGCGGGCGGACCGGGCGGACGCACGCCCCGGTGCCGTTCTACGTCTCCAGCCGGGGCTACGGCGTGCTGGTAGACAGCGCGCGGTACCTGACCTACTACGTCGGCACCGGCGTACGCCGCGACGCGAAGCGCCCGCCGACGGTCTACGACCGCAACACCCAGCGGCGAGAGTGGCAGTCCGTGCCTGCCTCCGACGGCATCGAGGTGCTGGTGCCCGCGGAGGGGGCGGAGGTTCTGGTCTTCGCCGGGCCGACGCCTCTGGACGCTGTCCGGCGTTTCAACCTATTCTGCGGCGGCGGGGCGCTGCCGCCCAAGTGGGGCCTCGGGTTCACCGAGCGGACGCCCACGCTCTACTCCGCCGAGCAGGTCAAGGAGGAGACCGAGGAGTTCGAGAAGCGCGGCTTTCCGCTCGACTTCATCGGGCTGGAGCCGGGCTGGCACGACTTCGCCTACCCCTGCTCGTTCGAGTGGGACCGGACCCGCTTCCCCGACCCGCCGGGCTTCGTTCGGGAAATGGGCGAGCGCGGCGTGCGCCTCAACCTCTGGTTCAACCCGTACGTCGCGCCGCAGTCCCCGCTTGCCAAGAAGATCACGCCGCACGCCGGGTCGCACACCGTCTGGAACGGCCTCGTCGCCGACTACTCCCGGCCGGAGGCGCGGGCGGTCTTCGCGGACCACCTGAAGCGCACCGTCACGGACCTGGGAAGCGGCATCGGCGGCTTCAAGATCGACGAGGTGGACGGACACGACCAGTGGCTCTGGCCCGACACGGCGACGTTCCCCTCCGGGCGCGACGCCGAGGAGATGCGCCAGACGTACGGGCTGCTCGTCCAGCGGACGGTCCACGAACTGTTCCGGGCCGCGAACCGGCGCACCTACGGGCTGGCGCGCGGCACCAACGCGGGCGGTGCCTACCTGCCGTTCGTCCTCTACAGCGACTCGTACTCGTTCGAAGGGTACCAGACCGCGCTCTGCAACTCCGGGTTCTCGGGCCTGCTCTGGTGCCCCGAAGTGCGCTCGGCGAAGGACGGCAAAGAGTGGCTGCGGCGGATCCAGGCCGTCTGCTTCTCCCCCATGGCGATGCTGAACGCCTGGGCGAGCGGCACGAAGCCTTGGACCTTCCCCGAGGTGGAGGACGCGGTGCGCGCGGTCCTGCTGCTGCGCCTGCGCCTGCTGCCCTACCTCTACACGACGTTCGCGCAGTACCACTACGAGGGAACGCCGCCGATCCGGCCCATGCAGCTCGTCGCCGGCGGCATGGGCGGGTCGGACGCGCGTGGCGAGAAGGGCGCGCTGGACGACGCGGACAACCCCTACGAGGAGGAGGCGCGCCTGCGCGAGGTAAAGGACCAGTACCTCCTCGGGGACAGCCTGCTCGTGGCCCCGATGCCCCCGGACCGGGACGAGCGCACGGTCGTCCTGCCGAAGGGGAGGTGGTTCGACTTCTACACCGGCGCGCCCGTCGCGGTCGGCGAGGGCGGCACGGCGGTCACGGTAAAGACAGAATTCGCGGAGCGCGTGCCCCTCTTCGTGCGCGGCGGCGGGATCATCCCGCTGCTGCCCGAGGGGACGCGCCGCGCGCCCCGGCCCGGCGAGACGGTGTCCCTGGAGGTACGCCACTACGGGGATGCGCCGGGCGAGATGCTTCTGTACGACGACGACGGGGAGACGTTCGACCATGAGCGCGGACGCTTCACCTGGACGCGCCTGCGGGCGCGCAAAGACGGCGGCGACGGGGTCTGGCGCGGCGAGGCGGTCCGCGAGAAGGGCGACGGCCCCTTCTCCTACGGCGACATCACCTGGCG
>DATLHN010000665.1:0-2863 GCA_035539875.1 Armatimonadaceae bacterium | reverse complement strand
AGACAGCTTCTGGGCGCGCCGCCTAGAAGCCCTCGGCGCGGGCGTCGCCCTCCCCCGCCCGAACCTTACCGCCGCTACCCTCGCCGACGCCCTCGCCCGCCTACTCGCCGACGAAGCGTTCGCCGGGCGTGCCGCCGACCTGGGCCGGGCCCTCGCCGCCGAAGACGGCGTCGCCCGGGCCGTGGGCGCGATCGAAGCGCGCATGGGGGCCGTTACTCCTATCCTTCGTGCCCACAAATAGGAAAACCGCCTCAGGCGGGCGAATTCCCCTCTGTGCCACACTGGTGGCGGAGGGAACCCCGATGCTGCTGTCGCTGCCCGTAAAGATCGCCGGACTCGGAGCGTACCTGCCCGCTCGCCGGGTCACCAGCGCGGAAATGGAAGAGCGGCTCGGACTGACGCCGGGGTGGGTGGAGCGGCGCACCGGGGTGCGGGAGCGCCGCTGGAACGGGGGCGAGACCGCAACGTTTCAGGCCGCCGCCGCGATCCGCGAGGCCCTGGACGGGGCGGGCGTGGCGCTCGGCGACGTGGACGCGTTCGTGGGGGCGTCGTCGGGGCCGCAGCAGCTCATCCCCTGCAACGCCGCCCTGGTGCAGCGGGAGCTCGGCGCGCCCGAGGGGCGGAGCGCCTGCTTCGACGTCAACGCGACCTGCCTGTCGTTCCCGGTCGCGCTCCAGACGGTCGCGCCGCTCGTGGCCGGGGGGGTCTACCGGGCGGCGGTCGTCTTCAGCACCGAGATCGCGTCCCGCTCGCTCGACCCCTGCCAGAAGGAGAGCTACGTGCTCTTCGGCGACGGTGCCGCCGCCGCCGTCCTGACCAGGAGCGCCCCCGGCGAGGGGAGCGCCCTGCACCACGCGCGCTTCGCGACGTTCAGCAGCGGCGCGGAACACACCCGCTTCCTGGGCGCGGGGTCGCTGCACCACCCAAACGACCCGGCGACCACTCCCGCGATGAACCAGTTCGACATGGACGGCCCCGCCGTCTTCCGACAGGGGTCGCGCCTGATCGGGCCGTTCCTGGACGCGTTCCTGGAGGAGGTCGGCTGGACGCGGGAGTGCATCGACGTCGTGGTGCCTCACCAGGCGAGCCGCCACGCGCTCGACCTGCTGACCGAGCGGCTGGGCTTCACCGGGGCGCAGGTAGTGCGCGACATCGCCGAGCGCGGCAACGTCATCGCGGCGTCGATGCCCCTCGCGCTTCACAGCGCGGTAGTCTCCGGTCGCGTCCGGCGCGGGCAGCGCGTGCTACTCGTCGGCAGCGGAGCGGGCCTCACCCTCGGGGCGGCGGCGGTGACGTTTTGACCTCCGGCCGCAGGAGCGCCCTGGTCACGGGCGGCGGCTCCGGCATCGGTCGCGGCGTCGCGCTGGCGCTCGCGCGGCGCGGCGTCGCCGTCGCCATCGCCGGGAGGCGCGCGGATCGGCTGCACGCGGTGCGCGCGGAGATTGAGGCGGGCGGGGGCTGGGCGGCCGCCCTGCCCGCCGACCTCGCCGCGGCGGGCGACCGGGCGAGCCTCTTGGAGCGGGCGGCGGGCGCGCTCGGCGGAAGACCGCCCGACCTTCTCGTACACAACGCCGCCCTGCTCGCCGGGGGGGTGCTCGCCGACCTCGACGCGGGCGACCTGGAGGCCGCCGTGGCCGCGAACCTGCTCGCGCCGCTGGAGATCACCCGCCAGTGGCTGAGGGCGACGCCGGACGTGTCTGCGCGCCATCTGACGCTCGTCGCGAGTCTGAACGCGCTCGCCCCGCTGCCGTACCTTTCGGTCTACGCGGCGACCAAGGCCGCGCTGCGCGCCCTCGGCTTCGTCCTGCCGCACGAGGGCGTCGCGACGCTGACCGTCTACCCGCCCGCGACCGCGACGGAGATGACGCGGGGCATGGCCGAGGTGACGCGCGGACGCTACCCGCTCGCCCCGCCCGGGGCGGTCGGGGAGCGGATCGCGGCGGCGGCGCTCGCCGGGCGGCGGGGCGAACTAGACCTGATGAGCGCGGGCGAGCGCGCCCTCGCGCTGGTGCACCGGGCCTGCCCGCGCGCGGCGCGGGCGCTGCTGCACGCCCGCCGCGAGGAGTTCCGTCGCGCGGTGACGGGGGCGCGATAAGCGCCGTGACGAAAACCCTGCGCCAGGCGGAATGGGAGCGGTTCGCGGAGCGGCACGCCGCGCGTACGGTCCCCGCCCGCGGCCACTGCTGGCGGCTCTTCGACACGGGCGAACGCGCGGGGGATGCCGTTGTCCTGCTGCCCGGCGCACTGGGCAGGGGGGAGACGGCTTTTTCGTACGTTCTCGCACTGGAGGCGGCGGGTCTGCGCGTCCTCTCGCTCGACTACCCCGCGACGGCGCGCACTCTGGCCGACCTGGCCGACGGGCTCCCGGCGCTGCTGACCGCCCGCGGCGTCGCGCGGGCGCACGCGGTCGGCGGGTCGTTCGGCGGGCTGGTCGGCCAGGCGTTCGCCGACCGGCACCCGGAGCGGGTGCTCTCGCTGGCGCTGACGGACACGAGCGCGCCCGACCTTGCTCGCGCACCCCTGATGCGGCTTCTGGGCGCGCTGATAGGCGCACTGCCCGCCGGGGCGACGCGGGCGGTCGTGCGCCGGGGAATCCGGGCGTACCTGGCGGGCGTCCCCGCGCCCGAGCGGGGACTCTGGGAGGGGCACTTCGCGGAGCGGCTGTCGGCGCTCGCGCGGCCGGAATTCGCCTCCCGCGCCCGAGTCTGGGCCGAGTTTGACGCGGCGGGCGGGAAACCTGCTCTGTGGTCGGGCCGCGTGCTCGTCGTCACGGCGCGCGACGACCGGATGCTCTCGCCGGGGGCGCAGGAGCGGAGGCTGCGGGCGCGCTACCCGCACGCCGTGTTCCGGACGGTCGAAAGCG
>DATLHN010000664.1:0-3373 GCA_035539875.1 Armatimonadaceae bacterium | reverse complement strand
GTTGTCCTCGCCGACTGGGAGTTGATTTGGGAGGAACGCTACGCCCGTACCGCCGCCGAGGACAACCCCACCCTCGCCCGCCCCGACGCCGGGGAGCGCGGCGCGGAGCAGGGGTACGCGAGCGCCGACCCGGCCGAAAGTCTCGCCCGGTTCCGCGAGCGCCGCGCCGCCCTCACCGCGTCGCTGCGCGCCCTGCCCGACCCGGCGTGGGAGCGCGCCGCCCACCTGGAGCGCATCGGCGACCTGAGCCTCGGCGGCCTCGTCGCCCTCGCCCTCGGCCACGACGCCTACCACCTCCGCCAGACCGCCGAGTACCTCGCCGCCGCCGGGTCGAAGGACGCTCAGGGCAGGGCGTAGCGGTAGAGGGTGCGCCGGGGGACGTCGAACAGGCAGAGCGTGCGCCCGGCGTCCGTGAGGAACGGCTGCCAGGGGTCGCCGCCGTCCGCGGGCGCGGGCCGCGCGAACTGCCAGAGGGGCTGGCCGGTCGCTGCCCGGTACGCGCAGACGCGCTTCGCGCCCGAGACGACGAGCGTGCGGCCGTCGAACGCGATCTCGGGGTAGGGGTCGTCGGCCGTGGCGGGCAGGGAAATGACGCGAAGAGGCGCGTCGGCCGGGCCGTACAGGCTGACGCGCGCCCGCACGGGCGATGACGACGGCCAGCGCGCCGTGGTGTCGTTCGGGGTGTCGGCGACGGCCAGAGCGCCGCCCGGGGAGACGGCGACGGCGTAGACGAAGCCGAGCCAGGTGGCGTCCGCCCGACGCCGGAGCCGGGAGACGCGCTCGACCGGCGTCCGGAACCCCGCCGGTTTCGCGCGGCGCTTTCCCTTCGCGTCGAACCACTGTCCCGCCACCGCGAAGCTGTCGTTCGGGCCGAACGCGATCTGCGGCTGCGCCTGGCGCGAAAACTCGGAAGCCGGGTCCTCGTCCCGCGTGTCCGCGGGCGCGCAGGCGTGGAGCCAGCGGCCGGAGCGGTCGAAGACGTGGACGGCGTTCGTGCGCGCGTCCGCGGCCAGGATACGGCCCGTCGGGCTGACCGCAAACTCCGCGACCTCGCGCAGTTGGCCGACGTCGGGCGGTTCGCCGAGCAGCCGGTCGGGGCGGCCCCGCGCGTCCATGCGCAGCAGCGCGTGCTTGTCGCTCACCCAGAGGCGTCCGTCGGACCCGACGCTCACGTCCGGGTATTCGATCCGCCCGCCGCGCGTGTCGTGCGGGACGAAGCCCCCGAGGACCCGGCCCGCCGCGCTCATCCGCACCACCGACGGCGTCCCCTGGAAGTCGTGGACGACGAACCCGCCGCCTTGCGGGTCCGCGACGATGTCGGAAGGGTAGTTCGCCTCCCGGCCCCAGGCCTTGTCCAGCGACAGCGTGCGCCGGGTCCGCCCCGAGCGAGGGTCGAGGAACGTGACGGCCGTATCGCTGGCGTCGAGGGCGGCGACGGTGCCGTCCTTCAGCACGGCCACCGAATCCGCGTCGCCGCCCGCTTCTTCCGACCGCGTCCAGACGCGCCGACCCGCGGCGTCGTAGGCGTGCAGCCCCTGCGAGTAGGTGAGGATGAGGAAGCCACCCGCGCCGGGGAGCGCTGCGGCCGAGCGGGACGTCGCCGCGCGAAACCCGACCAGCCGGGCAACGGTCTTCGTCCGGGCGTCCACCCGGTACGCCTCGGAAAAGTAGTCGCTCGTCTTCTTCGCGAAGCGCCGCGCGACGAAGACGAGGAACCGCGTCCCGCCCTGCCATACCAGCGCGTCGATGCTGTCCTCGCCCTTCAGCGCCATTTTCGCCAGCGGGACCGTGTGCAGGACGCGGCCCCGGCGGTCTTCCACCAACACGAGGTCGGTCGCGCCGTCCCGTCGCAGGAAGGCGAGGCGGCCCGGCCCGGCGACGGTCAGGTTGTGCACCCCGCGGATCGGCGAGGGCTTGCCCGCCGCCGGGGCCTTCAGCGTGATCCGGTCGCGCAGCCGCGGGCGGATCTCCGGGGCGGCAAAGGGTGGCGGCTCCGCCGCCGGGGCGACGTACGGCTCCCGCGGGCCGACCTCGGTGACGCGCCACTTGCCGCCCGGTCCGTCGCGGGAAACGGCGAACGTGACCTTCCGCCGCTCCGCGACGAAGCGCAGGGTGAAGCGTCCCGGCGCGTCCGTGCGCAGGATCGCGAAACCCTCTCCGATCTCGTCCCTCAGGCGATCCTGCGCGTCCTCGTCGCCCGCGACCGTGTAGTCGCGCGGCAGTTCGAGGCTCCAGACGGGAGCGCCGCCGTCCCCGCCCTCCGGGTCGTGGAGCGTGAAGCGCGCCCCGCGCGTGCCGCCGGACGTGTCGTAGCGCCACCAGTGCGCCAGCACGAGCGGCGTCCCGGCGACCGCTCGGGCGTCGATCACGAAGCGCGTCGGCCCGTCCTTCGGCTCTCCCAGCAGCGGCTTCGGGGAGAAGCGCCGAACCTCGCGCCCGGTAGACAGGCGGTAGACCCACCAGCCTTCCGCACGGCGGTTGATGTCCGGGTCGCGCACGCGCACGACCAGGCGGTCGTTCGCGCCGTCCACGATCACGCCGTTCGCCAGCGGGTTCGGCACGTCGTGCAGGAACCGGCTGGGCGTCCGCTTCGTCCGCTCCTGAAGCCGCACCTCGCCCGCGGGGCCGAGCACGACCACCGAGAAGTCTCCGTAGTCGTCCGGCTTCCGGCCGCCCCAGCCCTCGAACCCGCGCGAGTACGCGACCCCGCCCACGGTGCCGTCGTCGGCGACGCCCGCCTCCCAGAGGGCGAAGGGGCGCGGCCCCTCCCAGACCACGGCCCCCTTGCGGCGCAGCCGGTACGTCGCGCCGCCGCGCCCGCTCTTGTCGCCCGGGTTGACGTACAGCGCCCACTCGCCGGACGGCGACGCATACGTCCGCGGGTCCAGCACGGGCGAGAAGTACTGCCGTCGGCGCGCCTCCGAGCGCGGCGCGGCCGCGAGGGCGAGGAGGACGACGGCGAGGAGCACGAGCAGGAGGAGACGGCGTCCGCCGCGGCCCGGGCCGCCGCCGCTCACGGCGCGGGCCGGGCGGAAGCGATGACGAGGCCGCAGAACGCGCACTCCGACGCGGCGGGGTCGAACGCGATCTTGCAGTTCGGGCAGAGGGGGCGCGGCGGCGTCACGGGGGTCGGCGTGACCTCCGCCTCCGGTTCGGAGCCCGCTACGCCCACGAAGTCGATCAGGGACTCGCCACACTGAGGGCAGTAAAACGCGTCGGACGGGACCTCCGCGCCGCAGGAAGCGCACGTGAAGGTCTCGGACGGCAGGGCGGCATCGGGCACGGCGGAAGTCCTCCCTTCCTCGGACACGTCAATTATACTGCGACGCGCGGCGGGCGCGCGGTAGAATCAGGCGGGAGAGACATGCCACTT
>DATLHN010000663.1:0-1799 GCA_035539875.1 Armatimonadaceae bacterium | reverse complement strand
GGTGAGGGCAGCGGCGACCCGGGCGCGCGGTCCCGGCTCAGAATCCGTCGTCGCGGGCGTCGGCGGGTGGAAGCGCAGCCCCTCGGCGCGGTGGACGAAGGCGACTCCGTCGGTGCGCGCGATGTCGGCGAGCCGACTGACCGGCACCGTCGCGGCGAGGAGGTTCCCCCGCGCGCGGACGCCGCCGTCGCCGCTGCCCTCGCCGCCGGTCAGGCCCTCCCGCTCGCCCTCGCGCGCCATTTCGTCCAGGGCTTGCCGCACCTTTTCCGCCGTCCCCCGCTCGCCGGGCTCGTCGCGCTCCGCCTCGACGAAGACGTTGACGAACGCCATCGCGGCGCTCCCCGCCTCTTCGAGCGGCGGGCGACTGCGGCGCTGCCGCTCCCGCGTCGGCCGCGCCGCCTCCGGGTCCAGCAGGTCGCCCCGCAGCGCGCGGCGGCTCACGGCGAGCGCCTCGCCCAGCGCCTCGCCGGGCGCGCCGGTCGTCGGTTCCGCCGCCCCGTAGACGCTCGCGACGCAGCCCGAGCTGTCGGCGCGCAGGGCGTTCACCGCGTCGCTGCCGTTGGCGACCACGCGCAGCATCGGGTCCAGTTTGTGGGCGCTCCGCGCCTCCGGCGAAGACTGCGTTCGTTTCGGCATGGGTCCGCGTCGCCTCCCGGTTTTTTGGGATTCTGTCTGCGTATGAAGGACGGTCACAAAGCCCGCCCCTGACAGTGCATACTACCCGAACGGTCGGCGGCCTTGGCATCTATCGGCGGCGCGGGAAATACTTCTCGGCGGCGCGGCTCCCCACTGCCGCGTAAACCTGCGGTACAATTGCCGCAAATCCGTTTCCACGAAGGGTCATCGCCGATGCCCGTTGTCACCCTCGCCGCCCTGCCGCTCGCCGCTTCGCTGCCCCTCGGGGCGCTGGCCGTCCTCGTCGCCTGCGGCATCTACGACGTTTCCCGCAACCGCCCGCACGACGCCGCCGTGCTGCGCCGCTACTTCACGGGGAACGGCATCCTCACCTGGCTGCTCTCGCCGCTGAACACGCTGCTCGACCTGATGTCGCTCCCCTACGTCAACAAGGGCATCTACACCATCGACGACCTGCCGAAGGGCCACCAGGAGGAGATCCGCCGCCTGATCGACGCCGCGCACAGCGAGGACCTGGTCGGCAAGCTGGAGGCGCGCGCCGAGAAGGCCAAGCGCAGCATGGTCTTCTTCAAGTGGTACGGCGCGAACGTCGAGACCTTCGCGGACATCCCGGCGTTCCACGAGAAGTACCGCTACATCAAGACGATCGGCGTTTCGTGCTTCAACAAGCGCCAGTCCACGTCCAAGCACTTCGGCCCGCTGCGCGCCACCCTGCGCGTCCTCTACAACGTCAACGACATCCGCGACGACACGGCGTACATAGACGTCGGCGACGTGCGCAACGTCTGGCGCGACAGCAAGCTGTTCATCTTCGACGACACGCTGATGCACCGCTCGGTGAACGAGACCGACCAGGCGCGCTACTGCCTGTTCGTGGACATCCTGCGTCCGTCGCTGCTGACCGGTCCGATGTCGGCGGCGGTGAGCGCGACCCGCGTCCTGCTGCGCGGCGTCAACTACCTGTTCTACAAGAACTGGGAGGTCATCCAGAAGTAAGGGAAGCCGCCCCGGCGGGGGCGGCTTCCCGAAGGCCCGCGGCGCGGCGCTACGGGCGCGCGGCGGGCTCGAACAGCTCGACCGGGTTGCCGTCGGGGTCCTCCACCTGCACCTGACGGCCGCCGGGACCCGTCTCCATCTCGTTGCGGAAGCGGACCCCCGCCGCC
>DATLHN010000662.1:0-11643 GCA_035539875.1 Armatimonadaceae bacterium | reverse complement strand
GGGGGGGCGGGCCGGATGCCTGGCCAGGGATTGGAACTCCGAGGAGCAACAGAAGCGAGGCTGCGAGTACGGCTATCACGGTTTACCTGTCTCTTCCGGACGGCCCACCGCAGCGGTCCCGGCAGGAGGATGCTTCCCGATCGCTACGAGAGCGATACGCAAGTTGGCGATGGCTTCCCGGTTTAGTTGAAGACGCTCGACCGTCGCTCGACCGGTAGCCGTCTTGCCGATGATCTCACGTCCGTCGGCGCTCCACTGGAAGTGGTCGTGCCAGTGGTCGCGGCGCGGGTCGAACAGAGGGACGACCAGGTCGGTCAGCAGGTCGCGCGCCGTCGTGGCCGTGAACTTCCGGTTGTTACAGCCCTGACAGGCATAGGCCAGATTATCCGAGGCGTCCGTTCCGCCCCGGGCGCGTGGGTAGACATGCTCGACGGCGAAATCGCTGGGGCTGTGATCAGCCGGGCACTGGCAGTACTCGCAGCGTCCGCCCGCACGTTGCGTCACGAACGCGCGCGTCGATTCTTCCACGATTCAGACGACCGGAACGGGGCGAAGGCCCAGTTGACGCATCAGGTCGTCCACGGACGTGCCGCGCAGGTGGGAAAGCTGGACGAGGTACTGGAGGCGCTCCGCGGCACGCTCCTCCATCTGATCGGACATTGCGATAAGTTCCCGTTGCTGCTCAGGGGTCAGCGTCTCAGCGTCGCGGAGGGCGGCAAGGTCTCGGTACCGGTCCCAGAACGATTCGGGGAAGCCGCGGTTGATCCGCTTGAGCAGGTCGGACTCGGTGAGGGGGCGCGCGAAGCTGTTCTGCCGCAGGCGCTCCACGACGGCGTTGCGGGCGAACGTCGCGGCGTCCACGCCCTCGGCGGCGGCAGCCTCCCGCAACTTCTCCTCGGCGTCCGGTTCGAGTTCGATGCGGATCGACATGGCGGGCCTTTCGCGGAGGAAACTTCCCGCGCCCGTTCCGCGCGGAACGGGCGCGGGAGCGGGTCCTAACCCTCGGCGCTTTCGTACTTCTCCTTGAGGGAGGCGACGACGGTCGGGTCGGCGAGGGTCGTGGTGTCGCCGAGGGCGCGGCCTTCGGCGATGTCGCGCAGGAGGCGGCGCATGATCTTGCCCGAGCGAGTCTTGGGCAGCTCCGCCGAGAAGTGGATGTCGTCCGGGCGACAGATCGGCCCCAGCTTCTTCGCGACGTGGTCCTTCAGCTCGCGCGCGAGCTCGTCGTTGGCGCGGATGCCTTCCTTCACCGTGACGAACGCCGCGACGGCCTGTCCCTTGATCTCGTGGGTGCGCCCGATGACCGCCGACTCGGCGACGGACGGGTGATCCACCAGCGCGGACTCGACCTCCATGGTGGAGATGTTATGCCCGGCGACGAGCATGACGTCATCCACGCGCCCGAGGAGCCAGAAGTAGCCCTCCTCGTCCTTGCGCGCGCCGTCGCCCGCGAAGTACAGGTTCTTCTCGCCGAACTTCGACCAGTAGGTCTTCTGGTAGCGGTCGTCGTCGCCCCAGATCGTGCGCAGCATGGACGGCCACGGCTTGCGGAGCACGAGGAAGCCGCCGCCGCCGTTGGGCACCGGGTCGCCGTTCTCGTCTACCACCTCGGCGTCGATGCCCGGGAACGGGCGGGTAGCCGAGCCGGGCTTGGTCGCCACGACTCCCGGGAGCGGGGTGATCATGTGACAGCCCGTCTCGGTCTGCCACCAGGTGTCCACGACCGGGCACTTGCCGCCGCCGATGTTCTCCTGGTACCAGATCCACGCCTCGGGGTTGATCGGCTCGCCGACCGTGCCGAGCAGGCGCAGACTGGAGAGGTCGTGTTTCGCGACGTGCTCCGTACCCCACTTCATGAAGGACCGGATCGCGGTCGGCGCGGTGTAGAAGACCGTGACGCCGTACTTCTCGATGATGTCCCAGAAGCGGTCGCGGGCCGGGAAATCGGGGGCGCCCTCGTACATCAGGACGGTCGCCCCGGCGGCGAGCGGGCCGTAGACGACGTAGGAATGGCCGGTGACCCAGCCGACGTCGGCGGTACACCAGAAGACGTCTTCGTCCTTGAGGTCGAAGGTCCACTCCATCGTGGCCAATGCCTGGGTCAGGTAGCCGCCGGTCGTGTGCAGGATGCCCTTGGGCTTGCCGGTGGAGCCGGACGTGTAGAGGATGTAGAGCGGGTCCTCGCTGTCCATCACCTCGGGCTCGACCAGGCGCGGGGCGTGCTCGGCGAGGCGGTGCCACCAGTGGTCGCGCCCCTCGGTCATCGGGACGTTGCGCGGGTCGGGCAGGTGGTTGTAGACGACGACGTGCTGGATGGTGGGGCACGCCTTCCCGTTTAGCGCCTCGTCCGCCGCCTGCTTCAGCTTGACGACGTTGCCGCGCCGGTAGCCACCGTCCGCGGTCACCAGGACCTTGCTCTCGCTGTCGTTGATGCGCTCGCGCAGCGACTCGGCGCTGAAGCCGCCGAAGACCACGGAGTGGACCGCGCCCAGGCGCGCGCAGGCGAGCATCGCGATGGCCGCCTCGGGGATCATGGGCAGGTAGATCGTGACGCGGTCGCCCTTGCCGACGCCCAGACCCTTGAGGACCGCAGAAAAGCGATTGACCTCGCGCCACAGGTCGTAGTAGGTGAGGACCCTTGTCTCGCCCGGCTCGCCCTCGAAGATGATCGCGGCCTTGTTGCGCCGCGCGGTCTTGATGTGCCGGTCCAGGCAGTTGGCCGCGATGTTGAGCTTGCCCCCGACGAACCATTTCGCGTGCGGCGGGTTCCACTCGCAGACCGTGGTCCACGGCTTGATCCAGTCCAGCTTCTTCGCCCAGTCGGCCCAGAACGTCTCCGGGTCCGCCTGCGCGGTCTCGTAAACCGCCGCGTCCTTGAGGTTCGCCTGCGCGGTGAACTCGGCGGGCGGGGGGAACTTACGGTCTTCGGTGAGCAGGGTGTTGATCGCCGTTGATTCGCTCGGTGTCGCCATCGGTGAAAACGTATCCTTGTTCGGTGAGGCGGCGGCAGGCCGCTCTGTCGTGGTGTACGCCCTTCAGTATAGCCACGCGCCTCCCGCACCGTCAAGGAAAGTCCTTACAGAAAGCTATATAGGATTCAGCCCCGCCCTCGCCGGTCGCGTGCCGACGGCGTCCGGGCGGTCGTGCGTTCAACCGCCCGCGCCGTCGCCGTCCTGCGCTTCGATATCCAGCTCCTCGCGGGTCAGGACGTCGGCGGATTTGAGGTCGTCGGTGATCTCCACGGCGACGTGCTGAAGCCGCCAGTCCAGGGGCAGGACCGCCTCGCGCACGCGGCGCGTGGCCTCGGTCGCGGGGGGCGTCTCGTCGCCGAACGGCTTTATGAAGATCTCGGCGAAGAAGTACCGGCCGTGCTCCCGCAGGAGGACCCGGTGGTCTGCCACGAACGGAAGGCCGCCCACGGCTTCGTTGACGCTCTGGACGATCGGTTCCTCCTCGTCCTTCTCGATGTAGGAAGGGCGGTAATCCATGACGTCGGAGAGGCTGCGGCGGACGTTGGTGACGCCGTCTCGCAGGATGTCGAAGGAGATGAGCCAGGCGGCGAGTGCGTCGCCCCACCAGAAACCGGCCGCGACCAGCAGCAGGCCGACGACGCCCCCGCCGTTCGTCAGCCAGTTCGCCCGGTTCATCTCGGCGTCGGCGTGCAGCGGCTTGTCGTGCAGCAGCTCCGCGACTTTGGATTTCATGCGCCCCAGTATCACCGGGGGAATGGCAGTGACCACCATGGCGGCGATCATCAGCCAGCCGTGCCAGAACGTGCGCCCGAAAAGGGTATAGCCCCCGATGGAGGGGCGCTCCCTGCGCAACAGGGTGAGGCCGTTGTCGAAGAACAGGAAAAGCCCGATGGCCGCCAGGGCGAAAGCGGCCACGAGGAACGCCACCGTGCCGGCCCGGTGGTAGCCGAACGGGCGCCGGTCGTCGGGCGGGCGGTTCTCGGTCTGGTAGGTGAGCAGGACCGCGATGGGCGGTACCAGGGCCAGCATGTTCTCCAGCCACTCCGTCTTCACCGCCTGACTGCCGCCCATGACAAGGCCGAGCAGCGCACTGGCGAAAAGCTGGTAGCCGAGCGTGATCCAACTCAGGCGACGCATTTGGCGGAAGCCGTCGCGCAGCTGCTCCTTGCTCGGCTCGCCCGAGTGTTCCTGCTTCGCCCCGTTGTTCTTCTCCTCACCGTCCGGCGGGCCGGGCGGCGTGGGAGACACAGGGCGAGCGGCGGAAGGCGGGCCGACGGTCGCGCCACTCATCGGGCACCCCCCTCCTCCCGTTGCTGCGCCGCGATGGTCTGATCCAGGAGCAGGAGCAGGCGATTCTCGCCCGGGGCAACGGCGATGCAGTAGGGCTTTCCGTGCGGACCCTTCTTCACATAGGGCTGCGACAGGCCGACCTTCTGCTGGAAGGGAGTGTCCCCGGAGACGGTGGCGGCCACGACGGGCAGTTCGCGCTGCTCAAGGGCTGTGAGGAGTTCGTGGACGTTGCCCTCGCGCCACTCGACGCGGGCGTTCAGACGGCGGGCGAGCGCCTCCACGGCGCGCCGCTCCCGCGCCTCCATCTCGGCCTTCTCCGCGTCCGGCTCCGCGTCGGCCTTAGGAGATGTCCCGACGGTCAGTACGCCCGTCCGGACGATGCGGTCGGTCCAGCCGTCCGCATCGCGCGGCACCGCTTCGCAGCCGGAGGCGAGCGTAGCCAGCGCCGCGGCCCCAAAGCAGGCAGCGATCTTGCAGATGGTTACTCTATGCATTCGGAAAGCAGGGTGCGACGGTGTGCTGCCGCCCCGTACGCACCGGACCCCCCTCCTTCGGCACTGCGTCCGTTGGTCGCCGGCCCGTGACCCGCGGGCAAGCGCCGTGTCTCTTTATCCCCTGCCTGCCACGCGGACTAATCCGCGGCGTAATCGAAGCCAGGGAACCCGCCGCCCGGGGCGCACCGCTCAGGCCCTAGGCGCTCTCCGGGGCGTTTACGGCTTCAGGAAGGCGAGGAGGTCTCGGTGGAAGGCGTCCGCCGCTTCGAGGTGGGGGATGTGGCCGACGCCGGGCATCTCCACGAGCTTGCTGTCGGGGATGTCGCGGGCGGCGGCTTTCCCCAACTGCGGGTACTGCCCGAGTGTCTTGCGGACCTCCTCGGAGACGAAGTTGCCGCCGACGACGGTGCGGTCCTCCTGCCCGATCACGAGCAGGGCGGGGGTGCGGATCAGGACGAACTCGTGGCGCACCGGCTGCTGATGGATCATCTGGTAGGTGCGCGCGGACGCCTTCGCCCAGCGCGGGAATTCGCCGCTGAGGGCGACGCGGGCGCGTACCTCGACGAACCGCTCGTACGCCTCCGGCTTCCAGGTGACGAAGT
The DNA here is from genome assembly GCA_035539875.1 of Armatimonadaceae bacterium. Classification (GTDB taxonomy): domain Bacteria; phylum Armatimonadota; class Armatimonadia; order Armatimonadales; family Armatimonadaceae; genus CALEKU01. Next base: position 6,285 of record DATLHN010000662.1, on the reverse strand, counting down.
AGCGCTTGTGGAAGGCGCGGATTTTAGCCGGGTCGGTGTCGTTCAACTCGTTCTCGTATAGCTTCTCGATCGGCTGGGGCGGGACGGCGAACCGGTAGTCTTCCAGCCCGATGGGGTTCTCCAAAACCAGGTGGGTGAACCGGTCAGGGTAGTTTCGGACGAGCCGCACGGCGAGCATGCCGCCCATCGAATGGCCGACCACGGCGGCTTTCGCTACGTTCAGCGTGTCCAGCAGGCGGATGGTGCTGGCGGCCAGTAGGTCGAACGAGTAGGGGATGTCCGGCTTTGACGACTTCCCGAAGCCGATCTGATCGGGCACGACCACGCGGAACCCGGCGGCGGTGAGGGCACGGATGGTGTCTTCCCAGTAGCTTCCGTAGAAGTTTTTGCCGTGAAGCAAGACAACGGAGCGCCCGTTTGCCGTTCCCGTCGGCGCGACGTCCATGTACGCGAAGCGTACCGGTTCTCCCTCGACGTCCATGGACAGGAACTTCACCGGGTGCGGGTAGGGCAGTGTCTCCAGCGCGATCCCGAGCGGCGTCGTGTATGCGGCGGGTTCCTGCCGCGGCGCGGCGGCCCGCGTGGGAGAGAGCGGCGAAACGAGCAGGCACGCGGCAAGCAGCGCGCACACCCAGGCGCGGGAAAGTATCGTGGTTGCGGCCATGACAGTTGGGAGATACCCGGTCGCGCCCCGACCCATTCACCGGTATGGGGGGGCGCAGCGGCGGCGGCGGCCCCGGCCCGCACGTTTTGGGCGCAGTTTTGGGCGCAGCAAGCAGCGCCCCTACAGTACAAGCCAATCCGGGGTTTACCGAAGGTGACGCCTCTTGGAGTCCCGTATCCGACGGTATTGTAGGGGCGCTGCTTGCTGCGCCCAACCGGACTCCTCCTACAATTGGCGGCTGCGGCGGTAGACGCCGGGGGGAACGCCGACCTGCTGCTTGAACTGGCGGGCGAAGAAGTAGACGTTCTCGTAGCCGAGGCGGTCGGCGACGGCGGAGAGCGGCAGGTCGCCCTCGGCGAGCAGGGCTCGGGCTCGGGCCATGCGCGACTGGAGGACGTAGCCGTGGAGCGAGAGGCCGGTGGCGGCTCGGAAGCGGCGGCGCAGGGTGGAAAGGCCCATGCCCGCCTCGTGGGCTAGGTGCGCGTAGTCCGGGGAGAAGGCGTCGTCGCCCTCCAGCCGGGCCAGCACCGGCGCGAGCCAGGCGTCTTCCGACGTGGTCGGCGTGGCGGCGCGCGCCTCGGCGAGCGTCAGGAGCAGTCCTTCCAGCAGGTTGACGGCGCGCAAGCGGCCCCAGTGGTCCGCGCGGCGGCTCAGCGCGGCCATTTCGTCAAAGTAGTCGCCCCATCCGCTCGGAGAGCGACCGGGCGGCGCGGGCTGGGCGCGGGCGGGCCAGAGCCCACTGGCGATCCACCGCTGGACGCGCGGCCCCTGGAAGGCGATGTGGCGGTGGAACCAGGCGTCGTAACCGGGCGCGGCGTGGAAGCGCAGGCGCGGCCCGGGGTAGGCAGGCCAGAACCACGCCCCCTCCATGCGGGTCCAGTCGTCGTCGTAGGCGAGATCGACCCCGCCGCCCTCCATGTATTGGACGGTGTAGTATCCGGCGACGTGCTTGTCCAGGCGCTGGCGGCTTTGAGGGTTGCGCGACGCCACCAGGAAGATGAGGTCGTTCTGGTGATCCACGGGCATATTGTATAAACCCGCGGGCAGATAGTCAATTGTCCGCTTCGCGGCACTCGGGCACAATGGACGCAAAGTGTAAATACCTTCGGTGAGGAGAAGACGACGATGCCGACGACTCTTGAGAGTGTCGCCGCGGAGCGGCTGACGGACGCGCAGTGGGAGCAGTACGAGCGGGACGGGTACCTGCGGCTGGGCAAGGTTCTGAGCGACGAGGATCTGGCGGCACTCCAGCAGCGCATCGATGACATCATGCTGGGGAAGGCGGACGTGCCGTACGAGAGGCTGCTGATGCAGCTCGACAGCACGACCGGCAAGTACGAGGACGCGGGCGTGCAGAGCCGCGGTCACAAGGGCGCGACGCTGGCCTACCGGAAGATCCAGGAGCTGGAGTACGACCCGCTGTTCCTGGAGTACACCGAGCGGCCCCTCTTCAAGGACATCTGCGCGCGGACCTACGGGCCCGAGACGCCGGTCGCCTCCTTCCGCGCGATGTTCATGAACAAGCCGGCGCGGCAGGGGACGTGGCTGCCGTGGCACCAGGACCGGTGGACGCACCTGGACCGCGACCCGAAGATCACGGTCTGGACCGCGCTGGACCCGGCGACGATCGGCAACGGCTGCGTCCAGGTCATCGTCGGCAGCCACAAGTCCGGCCTGATCAACCCGTCGCACGGCTCGGGCTTCCTTACCGAGGAGCAGGCGGCGGAGTTCGCGCCGAAGGAGAAGGTCGTCTTCCTGGAACTGGAACCGGGCGAGGCGGTGCTGCTGCACAACTACCTGCTGCACGCGTCGGACGTCAACCACACCGACGTTTCGCGCCGCGCCTTCAGCGTCTGCTACATGGACGCCAACACGGAGGTGAACGGCGGCGGTACCTACTTCCGCCTCTGGGACCGCTAAGCGGGGTTCGCCCGATTGACGACAAGGCCCGTCCGGGTATCGCAATAGGGAGCAGGGCTCCGGCCCGCTGAACCTCCGCGAGCAAGGACGGGCTTTTCGGCATGAGCATACGAAACGTCGCGAAAAACACCGGTGATGCCATCGAGCAGACGGCGCGCGGCGCGGCCAACCAGGCGAGCCCCTGGGTGCAACGGCTGGCCCGCCTCGGGTACGCCGCCAAGGGCGTTATCTACATCATCATCGGCATGCTCGCCCTGCAGGCCGCGTTCGGCCCGGGCGGCAAGACGACCGACACGCGCGGCGCGCTTCACACCATCGCGACCGACGGTACCGGGCGGTTCCTGCTCGGCATCGTGGCGCTCGGCCTGGTGGGGTACGCGCTCTGGCGGTTCGTCCAGGCGTTCTTCGACCCGGAGCGCAAGTCCGAGGGGCAGGGAATCAAGGGCGTCGTCATGCGCGTCGGCTGCTTCATCAGCGGCGTCATTCACGCGGGACTTGCCCTGACGGCCTTCCGCCTGCTGACGGGCATCCGCGGCGGGGGCGACGGCGGGGGCGGGACCGAAGCCGCAACGGCGACGGCACTTTCCCAGCCGCTCGGTCAATTCTGGGTGCTGCTGGCGGGGGTGGTCGTGCTCGGATCGGCGGCCTATCAGATCTATAAGGGGTGGAAGGAGAAGTTCCTCCGCGACCTCCATACCGAGGCGATGAACCCGGCGGAGATGAAGGCGGCGACCGTCACCGGGAAGGTCGGCCTGATCGCCCGCGGCATCGCCTTCGCGATCGTGGGGTGGTTCCTTCTGCGGGCCGGGTTCTCCGGCGATGCCGGCGAGGCGCGCGGTCTGGACGGCGCGCTCGTCGCTCTCGCGCAGCAGCCCTACGGACCGATACTGCTGGGGCTGGTCGCCGCCGGACTGGTGGCGTACGGCGGGTACTGCTTCGTGCAGTCCCGGTGGCGGCACGTCCCGGCAGTGGCTCCCGCCCCGGCGGCGGCGTAGCCCGTGGTATGGTCAGGGGTTTCTGAGCCGGGCGGCGGTCCACGCGACGGCGTCGGCGAGGCTGCCAGCGACGTGGTCGGGCGGGACGGGGAAGAGGGCTCTATCCTCCCCGTCCTGCCGGTCCGTCAGTTTGCCCGTCAGTACCAGTACGAAAGCGCCTACGCCCGCCGCACGCGCCGCCTGCGCGTCGGTCGCCGTGTCGCCGATAAAGACCGAATGGGATAGGTCCAGGCCGTGCTCCGCCGCGGCGCGCAGGAGCATGCCCGGCAGGGGCTTGCGGCACTCGCAGCCCGCGCTCGCGCGGTGCGGGCAGTAGTAGGCCGCGTCGAGCCGCCCGCCGCCCGCGGCAAGCCGCTCGCGCAGGGCGGCGTCCACCGACGCGAGGTCGGCGTCGCTCATGAGTCCCTTCGCCACCCCCTGCTGGTTCGAGACCAGGACGACCGGGACGCCGAGCGCGTTGAGCCGCGCGACCGAATCGACGGCGTCCGGCAGGAGGGTCAACTCGTCGGGCGTGCGGACGTACGCGCCGGGCAGGTAGACGTTCAGGACGCCGTCGCGGTCAAGGAAGACCGCCGCGCGGCGTCCCGTCGTTTCTTCGCGCGCGCCGGCATCGCCGCTCACGCCGGGATGAGGCCCTTGATGCGGTCGCGGACGGCGGAGAAGACGACGTGCCCGAGGATCATGTGCATGTCCTCGACCTGCTGCATGTTGCGCCGGTCTACCACGATGGACGTCTTGGCCAGGCCCGCGAGCTTGCCGCCGCCGTAGCCGCAGAAGCCGACGCTGGTCGCCCCGACCTCGTTCGCGACCTCGACGGCGTTGAGCACGTTCGCCGAGTTGCCGGAGCCGGAGATGCCGATCAGGACGTCGCCGGGTCGCAGCCACGTGCGCGCCTGCCCCGCGAAGATGTTGCCGAAGTCGGTGTCGTTTGCCCAGGCGGAGAGGAGCGCGGGCGAGTCGGTGAGCGCGATCACCTCGAAGGGCTTGCCGGAGTCGAGGTAGATGTTCTTCATCAGGTCGCAGACGAGGTGCGACGCCGTCGAGCCCGACCCGCCGTTTCCGCAGAGCACCACGCGGCGGCCCTCGTCGAACGCCTTCACGAGCAGCTCGACCACCGTTTCGACCTCTTTCGGGTCCACGGCGTCGAGCAGTGCCTTGAGCGTCGTGAAGTAATCGGAGACGTACCCCGAAACCCCCTGAGTCATGTCTGGCAACTCTTCCACCCGTCCGGGCGCTGCCGCCGTCGTTGCTATCATGGTCATAAAACTCCTGAAACTCTGGTGGACCGCGGCGCCGCGGCCCGGTCAATCGGTACTGCCTTTAGGTTTATCGCCGGTCGTCAGTTCGTGCCAGAAGGAGGGTGCCGGCCGGTTGTCGTCCGTCACCACCCGCTCGCCCGCGTCGCAGAACTCGTAGAGGGCGCGCGTCAGCGGCAGGCCGAATCCCGCCGCGTCCGCTGCCGCCAGGTAGTAGGGAAGCTCCCGGAACTTCACGCCTATCTGTTCGGCGCGGCCGTCCCGCGCGGCCCGTGCCGCCTGGAGGAGCATTGCGCGCCAGTGCTCGCCCTCGCCCCCGACCGCGCGCCCCAGGACGTCCGGCTCTACTCCCGCGCGGACGCCGAACGCCACCGCCTCCAGGTACGCCGCCGCGCCCAGGCCCATCGCCAGCTGGTTGACTCCCTTGACGACCTGGCCCGCGCCGCACGGCCCGCAGTAGGTAAGACCGTCCGCGCCGCAAACGGTTTCCAGAATCGGCCGCGCCCGCTCGAAGGCGTCCGGGTCGCCGCCCGCGAAGCAGCGCAGCCGCGCCCGCTCCGCGCCGTCCGGCCCCCCGCTCACCGGCGCGTCAACCAGAAGCGCGCCCCGCTCCGCGAGCGCCGCGCCGATCCGCCGCGTCTCGGGCGGCGTCCCCGTGCCGAAGTCGATGAAAAGTTTTCCCGGGCGCGCGTTCGGGAGCAGCAGGCTCTGCGCGAGCGCGACCCAGGACTCCGAGGAGGGCAGCGACGTGCAGACGACGTCGGCTACGCGGACCGCCCCGGGACCATCCTCGGCCGCCCGCGCGCCGGACGCCACCGCCGTGGCGAGGCGCTCCGGGTCCCGGTCCAGCACCGTCACTGGGTAGCCCGCGGCGGCCAGGTGACGCGCCATCGGCCCGCCCATCGCGCCGACCCCGAGGAAGCACACTACGGGTCTATCGGCGGGCATTGAAGATCACCTTGGTCCCGTCGCGCTCCAGGGCGAAGGGGAGTTCCTTGAGGTCCGAGAGGGCGGCGCGGACGGACGCCTGCCGCTCGGGCGGGACGGACAGGAGCAAGAAGCCGCCGCCGCCCGCGCCCGCGATCTTGCCCCCCGTCGCGCCCGCCGCCCGCGCGCGGGCGTACAGGTCGTCGATGTGGCCGTTCGTGATGCGCTCGGCGAGGGCGCGCTTGAGACGCCACCCGGCGTCGAGGATGGCACCCACGCCCGGCAGGTCGCCGCCGGTGAGGCAGGCGTAGGCCTCGTCGGCCTGTGCCCGCATCCGGTCGAGGGTTTCGCCCCGAATCCCCAGGTTGCGCTTCTGGTCCGTGAGAATGTCGTCCGCGCGGCGGGTGATGCCGGTGAAGAAGAGGAGCAGGCTTTCGCCGAACCGACGCCGCTGCTCGTCGCCCATCGGGACCGAGCGGACCTCCACGGCGTCGCCGGGGCGGAAGGCGATGCGGCGCAGGCC
>DATLHN010000661.1:0-3480 GCA_035539875.1 Armatimonadaceae bacterium | reverse complement strand
GCGCGGCAGAGGCGGCGGTGACGGCGGGGGCGGTGGTACGCGCGCCGCCGCCGCCTCTGCCGCGCCAGCTTCCGCGGACGGCGACCCGGCGGCCCGGCGGCGGGCGTCGGCGCGCAGACGGTCGAAGAGTGCCTGCGTCTCGCCACCGGGCTCGGAGTTGATCTCCTGGCGCAGGCGCAGGCGCAGGTCACGAAACGCCTGCGTGACGGCGGCGTAGTCGCCGGTGGCCGCCAGCGCCTCCATCAGGGCGCGGCAGGCGGACTCGCGCATCGGGTCGGCGGAAAGCACCAGGCGCAGGCGGCGCGCGGCGGCGGGGGCGTCCCCGGCGGCGAGGGCGGCGGCGGCGAGGGCTTCGAGCGCGCCCAGGTACGCCTGCTGCCGGGCCTCGCGCTCCTGGAGGACCCACTCCTCCGCGCAGCCTTCCAGCAGGGGGCCGCGGTACAGCGCCGCCGCCCGCTCCAGGGATTCGGGGTCGCCGCGCCGGATGCACGCGTCGAACAGGGCGACGTCGGCGTCCGCGCCGGTGATGTCCAGGGTGAGGGTGCGCGCCGAGGGCGACCGGAGACGCTGCGCCGCCTCGGGGCCGAGCGCCCGGCGCAGGTCCGTGAGCGACTGGCGCAGGTAGGTGAGGGCCTGCGACTCTTCGGTCTCGGGCCAGAGCACCCCGGCGAGGTGGGCGCGCTCGACCTCCCGGCCCGGCCGCAGCGCGAGCAGCGCGAGCAGCCACAGCCCCTTGCGCGTCCTGAGACGCCCCATGGGCTCGCCGTTCACCCGGACGTCGGGCGGCCCGAACAGGCGCAGAGTCAGCATCTTGGCGGCGTCCCCCACGCCTCATTGTACTCGCTACGTGCGGGTTCTTGCCGTCGGCATACTTCAACGTACTTCAACGCTTGGCGCGGGCGGTTACACCACTTTTCTAACGCTTCGCGGCCCCAAATTCTAACGCCCGCACGAACGGCGGCCGGAGATACTACCACCGTCCGAGCGCCAGAGCCGGGCGTAGATCCTTAGTCCCGAAGGAGTATCCACACATGACGGCACAGACGCCACCCGACCTTTCACCCCTCGTCGCCACGTGGCGCGGCGAGGGAAGCCGCCCGCGACGGAAGCGGGCCGGGCTTTCGAGCCTGCTCGCGGCCCTCGGCGCCGCGGTCGCCGTGTCCCTGGGCGCGCCGCCCTCCGTGGCGACGGCCCGGGGCGACGCCCCTGACACCCTTTACCTGGGCAACTACCCCTCCGGCATCGGCAGGGACTGGACCGAGAACATCCAGGGCCTCGCCCACGACGACGGCCACTGGTTCATCACTAACGAGAGCATTCTGCTCAAGTTCCCGGTGGACTTCGACCTGAAGAACGCGGGGAACGTGAGCGAACTGCCCGCCTCGGTGCGCCGCGTCCGCATCACCGCGATACCGGAGCTGCACAACTACGACCACTTCGGCGACCTGGACCAGGCGGGCGGGCTCCTCTTCGTCCCGCTGGAGGACAACAAGGACAACGACGACGGGCCGCGCAGGAAGGACGCGATCGGCATCTTCCGGGCCTCCGACCTCAGCTTCGTCGGCCTGAAGGAAACGTTCCAGGGCAGCCTGGGCTGGGTCGCCTACAACCGTCACGAGCGCATGCTCTACAGCTCGGACGGCACCGTCTCTAACGCCAGCCCGCTCTACCGCTACCGGGTGGACCTGGAGGCGCTGAAGTCCGGCGGCGACGCCGGGGCGGGCATCCTGTTCCACGACCGCTTCACCCTCTACGAAGCGGACGGCAGCGCGCTCACCCCGGGGTTCGGCGATTACATGCAGGGCGGCGTCTTCACGCCCTGGGGCGACCTCTACCTGATCAACGGGCAGATGTACGGCTCCCCGGGCGACGTGCGCGGCGGCATCCACGTCTTCGACCCGAACGGCCGCATGATCGCGGAGTCGCAGAACGGCTCGGGCCGCTTCAACTTCGAGTACAACCCGGGCACCCCCACATACGACGAGCCGGAGGGAATCGACTGGTGGAACCGCAGCGGCGCGGACCCGGCCTCCCCGGGGATCAGCGGCCAGCTCCACGTGCTCCTGCTCGACCAGGACATCCTGCCCACGAACGAGGACGACCTGTACTTCAAGCACTACGACGTGGCCTACCTGCACCTGCAGGACGCGGACCAGGACGGCGACGGGCTCGGCGACTGGCTGGAGGGCTACAACCTCGACACCGACCCGCGCGACGCCGACACGGACGACGACGGCCTCTCCGACGGCGTGGAGGTGAACCAGCTCGGGACCGACCCGCTCTCCGCCGACAGCGACGGCGACGGCGTCCCGGACGGGGCGGAGGACAGCGACGGCGACGGGCTGAGCGACGGCGTCGAGGTCGGCGTCCACAGGACCGACCCGATGGACGCGGACACGGACGACGACGGGCTGACGGACGGGCTGGAAGTGGAGATGGGGACCAACCCCCTGGACGCCGACAGCGACGACGACGGGCTCATGGACGGCCGGGACGTGGAGTTCCTCCGGAACGCGGTCATCGCCCTGCCGGCGTCCGCATTCCGGTCCCCCGCCAGCGGCACGCGAACGGCCCTGCTGTCCGTCCTGGACGACATCGAGGCGCTACTGCTGCCCGGGGACACGGCCGGGGCCGTCCGCAAGTTGCGGAACCTGCGCGGCCGTATGGACGGCTACGGCACCGCCGCGGACAGCAACGACTGGGTCGTGGACCGCGACAGCCAGATGAAGATTCGCTCGCTCCTCGACCTGCTAGTCGCCAACCTGGGCGGTTAGCGAGGCAGGGACCGGGGCCAGGCCCGGGAAGCGAACGACAACCTGGATTCACGGGGCGGGCGACAACCACCGCCGCCCGCCCCGATACCACCGACCACGGCGCGCGACACATCAGCGCGCGCACGCACGGAAGAGGAAAACGGAGAAGCAAGATGAGTGCAATGAGAGTGAAGTTCGTCGGGGCCGCGCTGTGCGCGGCGGCAGCTGTCATCGGTGTGAGTGCGACGTCGGCGCGGGCCGACGTGGTGAGCGACTGGAACGAGGTCGCGGAGAAGGCGGTGAAGACGGCGGTGCCGTCGCCGGTCGCTCAGGGACGGCCCCTGGCAATCGTGTCCGCCTCCGTCTTCGACGCGGTCAACGGCATCGAGCGGACGTACCGCCCCTACTTCGTCCGGGAGTGGGCCCCGGGCGGGGCTCGCGCCGAGGCCGCCGCGGCGCAGGCCGCCTACACGGCGCTGGTCGGCCTGTTCCCGGCTCAGAAGCCCGCGTTCGACGCGCAGATGGAGCGGTCGATGGCGCAGATACCGGGCGGCATGGGAAACAGCCAGTCGATATTGCGCGGACGTCAGTGGGGCGCGCAGGTCGCGGCGCGCATCCTGGAGTGGCGCGGCGGCGACGGCTTCGACGCGACCGTGCCTCCCTACTTCGGCGGCGGCGCGCCCGGCGTCTGGCGCTCCGTCCCGAACGGCGACCTTCCCGCGGTCGT